>CAZTEP010000054.1:0-7863 GCA_964612325.1 uncultured Anaerolineaceae bacterium | reverse complement strand
CTACACCAGGACGTACACTCTTTCCCTACACGACGCTCTTCCGATCTGGCGACATCATTGCCAACTGCAGTAAGCAGCTCGCATTTTGTGGATGTTGCAAATGTTTCAGTTGATAGCGCGGCTGAACCTGGTCAATTGCCAACCACTTTACCTGATCCTAACGTCATTGAAACCTTTATGCAATCCGGTTATACGAAAGAAAATCCTTTGACTGACCCCGTCGAATTGACGAAACTTCTCAACGCGCTTGAAGAGCTTCAGTATAACAATTTTAAGCGTGCTGGCTGGTATCGGATGACTTGTGGTGAAGAGGAAATTCTCTGGTTACATTTTTCTGAGCCTGAAACGCGCTTGTTTGACCAATCTCTTTGGCTAAGGAATTATCCTATTTATCCCAAAATAAATGTTGCATCAATATTGCTCAAAGATGGCACGTTTGGCAGCACTGTTTTCAAGGATATAAAAATGGAAGATTATGTTTTTCATAAGCCTTACATTCCTGATAAAAACCATCTCCTGTACGATGAATATATTCGTCCAGAAGAAACGCATCTTAGAAATATTGACTGGTACTTCGTTCCGATGTCCTTTGGGAATTTTGAAGTTGAAAAGCGGCGTTTGATAGGCGAGGATGGGTATATAGACCCGTTTTACCCTGAACATACCCACTCAACTTTTGAATACAAAGCATGGGTAGATTCCTATAACGGGCAGGATGTCCTGGCATTTGAGGTTTATGAAGACGTTGTCTATGGTACGCAATGGACTGATATTACTGGTGAATTTGTGGCTTACAGCATTGATACGGCTTATTTTTCAGCAGAAGATGGCAGACAACTGTATGTGCTTAACAATGGAGCTGATGTGAAAGGCTTCGTCTTTGACCCTTATGATTTGTATCCGGAATGTCCGGGCAAGATTAGCTATTATGAACAATTGCCTGAAGATATTCAGATCCTTTATGATGAAGCTGAACAAAGATTGATTGAATTCAACGCGGGAGGGTGACAAGATGTTCCAAAAAGCTTGTACGTTAAAGGCAGAGTTAAGCCGCGCCTTTAAGTCTCCAAAGTTCTTTTTAACGATTGGAGCTGTTAGTCTACTGTTGTTGATGACCTTTATTATGACGTATACGCATATCCCAGAGAAATCGTATGTTGATCACTGGTACTATATCTATTTGCAGAGTTACTACACCTATCTCATTCCGTTATTGGTCTGTTTACCATTTGCTGATTCCTTGGTTTTAGATCGCAAAGAGGGCTTTATCAGGGCTATTTTAGCACGCAGCAAATATGGTGCTTATGCCTGGGCGAAAGTATTTGCCAATGGATTGGCTGGCGCGGTGGCAGTTAGTTTGCCTTTAGCGCTGAGTTATGTCTTGTTAAGTATCAGCAATAAAAATCCGCTCAATAATCCCGCCCTGAATGTTTTTTACATGCGACCTCAGGAAGGATTTTTAGGAATGTTGTTTCGCGAACATCCTGATATGTTTTTCCTGGTGATTATCGCGGCGGTTATCGTGATGGGGTTTCTGTGGGCGACTTTAGGATTGAGCGTTTCTTTAGTGATAAAAAATCGTTATGTTGCGATAGGATTCCCTTTTTTATTCTCAGGTATTTTGCAGTATTTCGTGGAGCGCACGCGGCGATTACCTTGGTATTTGGCGCCAACAGAGAGCTTGTTTCGCCTCAATTTTAGCAACAATCACTTAATGACACTCTCGGATTTGCGACTTGTGCTTATATTGCCAATGTTTTTGTTGTTGAGTTCAATTTTGCTTTGGGTCATCTTTGGCAAGCGATCGGTCGTTGTTTCGGATAAAAACTTCCGAGAATCACTTCCTGTTAATAACAAACTTGATGGAGAGAAAGAATATGTTTTGTCTGGAAAAACATATTCTTTGCCAATTTTAAATGTGGATAAAAAACACACGCGCTTTCGTGGATGGCTAAGGTATTTTTGGCTCCAGCTCAGCTTGTTATTAAAACCTTATATGCTCATTGGGTTTTTGCTGATTACTGTCGCGATAGCTGTGCTTTTTGGAAAAATTATGGTTAATACAGCTGAAATCAATGTAGGCGTTCATCCCGATGCGGTTACTTTGCCACCAGTTACCGCTTGGGATGTTTATTTTGCAGCTGTTGGGAACGCTTTCAGCATGGGTTTTGTACTTGTGCCGATGTTTTTGTTTATCGTCAGCAATCTGCAACCCGAAGGAGCCTATGGTCAAATGGCCGGAATACGCATCGGATCACGAAGGCGGATTCTTACCGCCAAACTGCTCCTGTTAATATTGCTTAGTTTTGGGTATTTGTTGTTTGTTGCCATTTTTGTCTTACTGATAGCCAGACTGGGGTTCGGATTTACATTAACCCCATCATGGAGCCAAATAGCTTTTGGAACTCCGGATAACATCAATATGATATCGCAATTGGTCAAAAAATACACCATGCTTGAGGCTTTTTTTAGGTTGAATCTCATGTTGTTTTTAGGCTTTTTTAGCTTGAGTTTATTAGTCTTAGTGATAAACAGTTTGAGTAACCGTCGCTTGGTGGGCTTTTTTGTGGTTAGCTTATTGGTCTTAATGAGTTTTGCTTTGGCTTTTGTTTTGGTAAACGTGAGCGGTTGGATATCTGTACTACCTGTGATTCGCAATCTCGTTTTACCGATGTACCCATGGCCCTGGCGACTGAGTGATACAACAGCTTTGTCCATACTATATTGGGTGATATGGATTGCGCTGCTTCTGCCAATATCGATTCGTATTCTTTCCAGACAAGAATTTTACGCAATCACTGAAACGGAATAAACTCGCGTGTCAAGCTTGAGGATGTTTGCTGGCTTAGATCAGTTTTAATAAGTTAAAAGGTGTCAATACGCAAGTTTGGGATGGTACTCTCTAATAAACCATGGGATTATCGGAGGAGATGTTTCAATTAATCACAATCCTGGATATAGTCAATAAAAACAATGGTATCGTCTATACCATATGATGTAGAGAATCTAAAATATCTTGGTTTGGTGTCTTTGTAACGAACTTCCAGATTGTTGTCATCAAGCCAGGTTATTCTTAAGTCTAACCAGTCCGGATATGATTCGTTCGCAAAAACAGAATTATTTCTATATGGATCCCACTCTCTTCCACTTGGCCGAAGTGAAATATATGTGGTGAAACTGGTGGTTACACCACAGTTAAATTCATAAACACTCGCGATGATTCTGCCATTTGGTGATGGATACTCAGCAAAAAGCTCACCGCCACACATCAATCGGCCTACCCAATCAAATAGAACCCCCTGGAAAAGAAGTACGCATACAACAAGCAATAAGAAAATATTAAATATGAGTAAGAAGAGATTGCATTTCCTTGCAGTGGTTTTTGTTGGATAGCTTTGTTCCTCTGTTATTTTTGTTGAATCGCTTTGTTCATCTGTCATATCAATCATTGTCCCTTGTTAGATTAAAGATAGCCGCGTTTAGCTGTTTTAGATGAAAACTTCAATTTGATGGTGGCGTAATGAATCTAATCTACGTGAAGAATCAACGCGATCATCTCGATATCCACGTCTCCCGTGTTGCGGATGCCGTGCTGGCCACCATTGGGGCAGATGGCAACGTCGCCGGGTCCGATAGGCAGCCATTCGCCATTATCAAGTGTTTCACCTGTTCCACTTAGGATAACGATGGTTTCTTGTTCGCCTTCGTGGGTATGTACGCCGATGGAACTGCCTGGCGGAATGCGCATGTGGGCGAACACACGGCCTTTGCCATGGAATTCATCGGGCTGTAAAAAGGGTGTACGGTCGATGATACCCTCGCCACCTAAAAGTGCCGGACTGGGAATGGTTGATAAGGTGTCTTTTCGTTTAATCATAATGTCTCCTATACCCTATTAAACCACAAAGTTTGCACTTGATGAAAAAAGAGAATTGTTATTTTTACTAAGTAGTAAGAGTATTAATATTGCTTGCTTCAGATATTAGCAAAATTATTGCTTCGCTCCCTTTATTTGCTAAATAAAAAAAGAAACATTCCATCAAAAACAGAGAGTCCATTTGGACCCTCTGTTTTTCAGTGTTTGTTCGACTTTCAAAAGCGGGAATTTTAGTACATTCCACCTTGAGGCATAGCAGGTGCGGGGGCCTCAGGTTCGGGGATGTCGCTAATCAAAGCTTCGGTGGTCAGGATCATCGCGGCGATGGAGGCCGCATTTTCCAAAGCACCACGGGTCACTTTAGCAGGATCGGTCACGCCTAATTTGACCATGTCGCCATAGGATTCGGTCAAGACGTTGTAACCAAGGTGTTTGTTGCCTTCTGCTTCCTGTTTCTGGCGCACGTTGGCAATCACAACCGAGCCATCCTGGCCAGCGTTCTCGATGATGCGGCGCATTGGCACTGTCAAAGCATGGCGCACGATGTTGACACCAATTTGCTCATCGTCTTGTTCCATATTGACGTTATCCAAAGAGGTGATTGCGTTAACCAATGCCACACCGCCACCGGGCACGATACCTTCTTCAACGGCAGCACGAGTCGCGCTTAAGGCATCTTCGACACGGTGTTTCTTCTCTTTGAGTTCAGTTTCGGTTGCGGCACCCACACGGATAATGGCCACGCCACCGCTCAGCTTAGCTAAGCGTTCCTGGAGTTTTTCACGGTCATAATCGCTGGTGGTGTTGTTGATTTCAGCACGAATTTGCTCAATGCGGCCCTTAATCGCGCTCGCGTCACCCTTGCCATCCACGATGGTGGTGTTTTCTTTGTCAACGGTCACTTTTTCGGCTCGGCCAAGGTCTTCAATGGTCACGGCTTCTAATTTGCGGCCAATTTCTTCTGAAATGACGGTGCCATTGGTCAAAATAGCAATGTCTTGCAACATGGCTTTGCGACGATCGCCAAATCCTGGGGCTTTCACAGCCACTACATTGATCATGCCACGCAGTTTGTTCAAGACCAGGATTGCTAAGGCTTCACTGTCAACATCTTCAGCGATAATCAAGAGTTCGCGTTTGCCAATTTGGACCAATTTTTCGAGCAGGGGTACAATGTCGGTTTGGGCGGAGATTTTTTTGTCGTAAATCAAGATGTAGGGGTCAACAATTTCAGCCAACATGTGTTCGGGGTCGGTCACAAAATAGGGGCTGATGTAACCACGGTCAAATTGCATACCGTCAACATATTCGGTCTCAAATTCGAGGCCCTTGGATTCTTCCACGGTAATCACGCCATCTTTGCCGACTTTATCCATCACGTCCGCGATGAGATCGCCAATTTGGGTATCTTGCGCAGAAACAGTTGCCACAGAACCAATTTCTTCTTTGGTGGTGATGGGCAGAGCCTGGGCATGAATAGCTTCTGATACTGCTTTTGTAGCGGTTTCGATGCCTCGTTTGAGCAGCATCGGGTTAGCGCCAGCAGCGAGGTTTTTCAAACCTTCGCTGACGATTGCATGGGCCAAAACGGTTGAGGTTGTGGTGCCATCGCCGGCGATATCGTTGGTTTTTGTGGCTGCTTCTTTAAGCAGTTGCGCACCCATATTTTCAAATGGGTTTTCAAGTTCAATTTCTTTGGCTACGGTTACGCCATCATGGGTGATGGTGGGTGAGCCATATTTTCGGTCCAAGGCGACGTTGCGGCCTTTGGGACCTAAGGTTGTTGCAACGGCGTTAGCCACGGCATCAATACCGCTTTTCAAATAACGTCGTGCTTCTTCTCCAAAAACTAATTGTTTAGCCATAAATAAGTCTCCTAATGTTCTCAGTTTCTATTTCGTTTTTTAAAGTATAGCGAGTACATCACTCTCGCGCAGAATGAGCAACTTCTTGCCGTCGTATTTGATTTCAGTGCCAGAATATTTGGCAAACAAAACCACATCGCCTACCTGAACATCCAGGGGAATGCGTTCTCCAGCGTCGTTGCGGTCGCCTGGGCCAATAGCCAAAACATTTCCTTTTTGTGGTTTTTCTTTCGCTGTTTCAGGGAGTACGATACCACCAGCAGTGATACTTTCCTGTTCGATTGGTTCAATTACCAATCGGCTACCTAAAGGTCGCATTGCAATTGTCATTGAGTCCTCCAATTATTTTATGTCGTTTTAGCACTCTCATCATTAGAGTGCTAACAAATGATAAGCTACACTAAGACTGAAGTCAAGGAAAGTTAATGATTTCTAATAAAACGCTTACGTATTTAGGGTGAGGTGGGTGTAAAGGTGGGAATAACGAAAGATGTTTCGGTTGGCGCGGGAGTAGGCGTGCTAATCAAATCCTGGGTTGGCACAGGGGTGCTAAAAACCTGACCAGGTGTAATGCCACAAATGTTTTCACTGGCGGAGACAATGCCTAATACAGTTCGGGTAAATTCATTACTTGTGTCAAAGTATTTTTCTCGAATTTCCTTAAAAACCTCCGAAGCAATCGCGCAACGATTATCTTGTCCAGCACGATGTAAACCTGCCAAAACAGAACCGTAAATATAATAATAGACTACAGTAGAATCAGATAAAGGCAATTTACTGGTACTAATATCACTTTCACAAGGGTCTTCTTCACGCGCCAAACAACTTTCTTCAGCGTTGCACCCCATCACAGCACACTTAAGCACCATTTCAGCACCCTCATAGTTTCGCGCGCGGTAATAAATAACGCCTACTTGTCCATAGGTGCTTGGATTAAAAGGGTTAATAACCAAGGCGCGATAGGCGTTACGTGAGGCAATCATAGCCTCACCCATACGAATATAGGTATTGGCAATTGCCATATAGGGTATGGGGTCTTCAATGCCGAGCTGGGAGTTAAGATTGGCTGCCTTAGCGAAATATTCCAAAGCGGTTTCAAAATTAACATCTCCGCCAAGATGGCGATAGAGTGTGCCTACCCTTATATATAAAAAAGTGAGATTCGGGTTGACATCAATGGCCATTTGATACCAGTCAATTGCCAGTTTGTACTCTTGCAAAACCTCGTAAACAAAGGCCTGCACACGGCGTACATCCATCAGGTCTTCCCCGTTTTCACGCGCCTGAGCGATGTAATCCTGTGCTTGACCCCATTTGAATTGGTCGATAAGCACTTCTGCATAGAAAGCCTTGGCCAACGCGTTGTTACTGTCGAGTTGGATGGCTGATAGAGCGTCTGCCTCCGCCGCGTTGCGTAACTCTTTACTGCGGTCGCCCGCCAGGGCTGGGTTGGCAGACCAGTTAAGCACCAGAGAGCGAATAGCCAAAACGTCAGCGTTTTGGGGTGCCAATTCGCGGGCTTCATCCACAACTGCCAAGGCGTCTGCCAAACGGTCACGACGCTCTTGGTCTGTGGTCAAGGAGGCAGAGGAATAGACCTGGATACGTGCCAGTTTTACCCGCACATCGATGTTATCAGGCTCAAGTAATATGGCTTTGTTATATGAGTCTATGGCAGCGTCAAGGTTGCCAGCCTGGAAATGCGTGTCGCCTTCAGTCAAAAAAGAGTTTACGGTACGGGTTGGCGTTGGAGTTGGCACAAAGGGTGGCCAAATCTTGCCGCTGGCATAATCGCGCATGATTGCCACAAAAATGACCACCAAAAGCAAAATGAACATCACCAGATAAGGATTGGAGCCCGGTCGTGGTTTATGAAAGAGGTTTTTGCGTTCTTTGATGTACATTTTAGGCTAATTAAGGTTGTGTACCCTCAGGCGTGGCAGTAGGCCCGGTGATCACTGTCGGTGTTGGCGCATAAGTTGGTGTTGGCGGATTGAGCAAGTTTTCTTTACAGGTTTTGATGATAATATCCGCATTCTCAAGCGCGATAGCACTATCCGGCACAGTCTGGCGCATCCCTTCAGCAATGCTCACCGCCTCGTTACAATCATTGATAGATCG
>CAZTEP010000053.1:0-7974 GCA_964612325.1 uncultured Anaerolineaceae bacterium | reverse complement strand
TCTTCCGATCTCATTATGATTGTTGAGCAAATTCCCAGCAAACTCATTCCAGATGCGTTAAAAAATACTAATTTGAAAATAATGCATCGATTGGTTCCTGAAGATGAACGTGAAATTTTACGTGGAATGGTGAATATGAGTAAACAACAATCTTCATATCTGGTCACAATACCCGTTGGAGAAGCTGTTATTCATAGTCATACAGACGATCAACCCGTGTTGGTGAGGGTTATGCCGGGCAAAGACAGCCTAAGCCATCATAGGCCATCTGATGAAGAGCTGCGAGGGTTAATAAATCGAGTTCATCAGCCTGTAATGTCATTAAATCAAAAACAGAAATTGTTAGAAATGTCTCGAAATTATCAAGTTACAAGAAGGTTAAACTCTAACAAAGATTTTAAAGCAGAGTGGCATAAGGCACATATCAATTTGTTTTTAGGGGCTTTTGATGATATTGGTATTTCAAAAGTTGAGTCAATTGATAATTTAACAAAATATTCATCAATCGAGTCCTATGAACGTGGCCTCAATCTTGGATGGTCTTATTCAGAAATTGGTGAGTTTGAACGTCTTAGATCAAATTGCTTATCTCAATTAAATACGGATTCATTAAATCATTTAAAAAACTGGTACCTTACCAAACAGAGTTCAAAAAAAGGACCTTTCGGGTCTTGTAGTTTATGTGAATCAAATTGTATTTTAAAATTCGATGTAATGGGTTTAATGAAAGTATTAAATCTAAAACGGCAATTTGAGGGTATTGAACTTGATTCACAAGAATGCATTGATAGCATACTTAACATTAATGTAAGTGCGAACAATTCTAATGTTATTTCAAAGATTAGCTTGGACACAGCTATTTGTATACTAAATCATTTGTTGGAAGAGCGGCATTCAAGTATCAAAAACCAGATTAAAACGCTTGATAAATTGATTGTCTATCATGAAGAAGGAAAATAAAATGTCATATTCTAAATACTATCAAAAACAATTAGAACGGAAAAAACTTGAGAGAGAACAAGCTTTAGATAGAATTGCAGATAAACATACAAAAGAAATTGAACGTAAGAATACCAAGTCTCCTGAATGGAAAGCGGAAAGAATTACCCCAAAATTTGAATCTATGAAAGAACTTGAGGCATTCAAAACTCAATCCTGGGATAAGTTTTCTGAAACGCCATTGGGAAAAGATTTATTAAAGAAATCAGGTGGGGTTGAAGCGGTTAAAGCCAACATGAAAGGGGGTGTTCGTAAATTTTTAACCCGTTATGCTAACGATTGTGAAAAATTGAAGGACTATCGTCCAGCTGAAGTGGGTAATGCAGTTCATAAGTTAGGGGAATTATACTGTCTTGAAAAACATCCCAAAGCCATCTTGGATGGTCGAAAATATGCAGAACAAAGTGTTTTTTATGAAAAAACAGAAGGTCAGAAGAGCCGTTGTGAAATTGATTCAGTTGTGGTTAACAAGGACGGTTCAGTTATTATTAGTGATTACAAAAGAGTCAATCTTTCAAATTTTGAACGCACCTCGGATGGTCAGAAATGGTCAAAATGGGCGAAGGAAGTGATAGGGTCTGATTATAAAGAAAAAATACGCAACGGTTCTGATCCTTTGTTTTTGCAGGAGCGAAAAGCGTTTCCTCCTAAAGAGATAAAAGAAGGTTTTGATAGATATATGGATCAGGTAAAAGAAATGCATAGCGATCAGCTTAATCGTTACAAAATGGTTTTTTCAGCAGGATCTGGGATTAAGCCTGAAGCGATATCGACGGCAGTTGTTCCATATTATGTTTTTGGCACTTAGTCCAATTGTTAATAGTTCATTATAAAACGGGGTAGGACTGTTTTTTTGCAGGGGGAATTTGGTACAATGATTTCACGTAGGACGGATACCCATATCTCCAGTTTGTGTTCTTAAAAACAGTTTTAAGAACTTTGTTAGAGCTTCACTTTTTATAGAAAAGGAGAATTCCATTGGCCTCAAAAGAAAGATTTACACCACAGTTACATAAAGTGTTCCAAGTCGCTCGTACTGAGATGAAGCGTTACCAGCTTCATATTAATTCCAAGATGTTACTGTTAGCGATGACACGTGTCAGGGGAGCGGTCGCTTATCAGGTTTTAAAAGATTTAAATGTTGAAGCATCTGCTATTCGCCAGTCCATTGAGGAAGACATCAAAACCTTAGAAAATAAGGTAAGTGAAGGTGTTTCTGAAGACGCGAAACAAGTGATGGAACAGGCAATTAAGTTAACCATTTCAAAAGATTTCCCTTTAGTTGGGACAGAACAGGTTCTAATAGCTATGGTTCACGTTGAAGATAACCCAGCCTTAAACTTGCTTTTAAGTCTGGGCGTTAGTCAGGAACAAATTCGACGGCAGACGAATCGGGTAATCAGTGCGGAATCAGATGAAGTTGAAGAAAACCCCCGCGGGGAACGGAAAAAATCTGATATGTTTAATAACCGTGATGATGATGCTGATGCTGACGCTGATGATCCATCAACTGCACGTTTACTTTCGAGGGAAGCCCGGAGACTTAAAGCCAGAGATAAGGATTCCTTAATTCAGCAATTAACGACCGATCTCACTCTAAAAGCCGAAGAAGGCAAGTTGGATCCGGTCATTGGGCGCGAAAAAGAGATAGAGCGGATCATCCAAATCCTTGCACGGCGTACAAAGAATAATCCGGCATTAATTGGTGAACCCGGTGTAGGTAAAACGGCTGTTGTTGAGGGCTTGGCCCAACGAATCGTTGATGGGGACGTTCCGGCAATATTGCTTGATAAACGTGTTTATCAGATGGATATGGGTTCAGTTGTGGCTGGCACGATGTACCGCGGTCAGTTTGAAGAGCGACTGACCAAACTCATTGCGGAGTTTAAAGAAAGCGAAGCCATTGTTTTTATTGATGAAATGCATTTGTTGATAGGAACAGGTTCTGCGACTTCGCCAATGGATGCCGCAAATATCCTTAAGCCGGCTCTTTCACGAGGTGAATTACAGGTTATAGGCGCGACTACTTTGAATGAGTATCGCAAATATATTGAAAATGATGCGGCACTTGAACGCCGTTTTCAGAAGGTTTTAGTCGAACAACCAACAGTTTCGGAAACGATAGCTATTCTTCATGGTCTTAGAGACAGGTATCAGGATCACCATCGTTTGATTATTAGTGATGAAGCCCTTGAAGCAGCCGCAAAGCTAAGCGAGCGTTATGTTTCCGAGCGTTTTTTGCCTGATAAAGCGATTGATTTAATCGATGAATCTGCCTCACGGGTGCGATTGTATCAAAATAATACTTTTCAAAACAGCAAAGAACTGATGAGCCAATTGCGTGATATTCGTAACGAACTTAAAACACTTAAGAAACCAGAGGATAAAGAAAGCATTAAAGCTTTAGAGAAGCGCCAAAGAAAGATTAAAGAAAGTCTCGAAAGCTTAAAAACAGGATGGGACCGTGAAAACGCACCTGTAGTCAACGCAGAACATGTGGCTGAAGTTATTTCAATGTGGACTGGCATCCCTCTAACACAATTGGCTGAGGAGGAAAGCGACCAGCTATTAAAGATGGAAGCCACACTGGCCGAATCGATTATCGGGCAAGAAGAAGCCATCAGCGCTATTTCAAAAGCGGTTCGCCGTGCGCGCGCTGGCTTGAAGAATCCGCGTCGTCCAGTGGGCAGTTTTTTGTTCCTTGGTCCAACCGGTGTTGGCAAAACCGAGCTGAGCAAATCGCTGGCCAAGTTGCTTTTGGGCCAGGAAGACGCGCTTATTCAAATTGATATGAGCGAGTTCATGGAAAAGCATAGTGTAAGTCGCCTGATTGGTTCGCCACCGGGATATGTTGGTTACGATGAAGCAGGGCAACTTACTGAAGCCATTAGACGCCAGCCTTATTCGGTGGTAGTTTTCGATGAAATCGAAAAAGCTCACCCGGATGTGATGAATTTGTTGCTACAAATCATGGAAGAAGGCCATCTGACCGATGCGAGAGGCCAAAAGGTTGACTTCAAAAATGCCATAATCATCATGACTACCAATGTTGGTGCTGAAATGGTGAAACAACAAAGTGGTTTAGGCTTCACATTAGAAGTAGATGAAGTCGTTCAAGAGGCTCAGGCTTATGATGAAATGCAGAAGAAACTCATGGAAGCATTAAAACGTCAATTCCGCCCGGAATTCATTAACCGATTGGATTCGGTCATTGTTTTCAGAGCGCTTAATCGTGAGGATATCCGCAAGATTGTGGAATTAGAGGTTGACAAGGTTAAAGCAATGCTTGTTGAACAGAAGATAAACCTTTTGGTGTCTGACGCAGCACTTGATTTGTTGGCTGAGGAAGGTTATGCCCCCGAGTTTGGTGCCAGACCGGTGCGTCGGGTGGTGCAACAGATGATTGAAGAACCTCTTTCAGACGAACTTTTGGCCAGAGCCTTTAAAGAAGGGGATCGTTTGATGGCTGATATTGAAGAAGAAAACGGCGAAAAACGTATCATTTTTCGAAAAAGACCTGATAATGAGCTACAAGAAAATGGCGTAGAATTAGAGTCATCAGGAGCATAAAACATGGCAAAAAGTTACACGCGTTACGTTTGTCAGGAATGTGGGAAAACAGCTTCTCGCATGTTTGGACGATGTCCGAGTTGTGAGAGCTGGGATAGTATGATTGAAGAGCTGGTAGAGGCAGAGTCCCCTGCCAGCTCTAAGCCTTTTAAACGCGGTTTGAGTGGAATGTCAAAAGTGCGCCCTTTGGCTGAAATTGAAGGGGCCTTGGAAGACAGAGTGCCTTTGCAGATAGAAGAATTCGCGCGCGTGTTAGGCGGGGGAATTGTGCCTGGGTCGGTAGTTTTAATTGGTGGTGACCCAGGTATAGGTAAAAGCACACTCATTTTGCAGATGGCCATGGAACTTGCAAAGCATGATGTTGTTTTATATGTTTCGGGTGAAGAGTCTGAACGTCAAATCAAAATGCGTGCTGACCGCCTCGTGAACAAAGACATCAGCAAGACCTCCGTTTTACCTAAAAAACTGTTGCTTGTCACTGAGACCAACCTCGGTAGCATTATGCAACATATTGAGGAGCACAAACCGGCATTGGTGATTATCGACTCAATTCAGACAATGACTCTGCCGGATATGCAGTCAGCGGCGGGGTCAATTTCTCAGGTGCGTGAAAGTGCCAATCAGTTGCGTGAACTCGCCAAGAAAACTGGGATTACCGTTTTTATGATCGGGCATGTTACCAAAGAGGGCGCGATTGCTGGCCCACGTGTGCTTGAGCATATTGTTGATACTGTTTTGTACCTTGAAGGAGAACAATTCCAAAGTTACCGACTTTTACGCTCGGTGAAAAACCGCTTTGGCGCAACCAGCGAGGTCGGTGTTTTTGAGATGTCAGAGCGCGGTATGGTGGAAGTGCGCAATCCAAGTGAAGTTTTTCTGGCGGAACGGATGGTGAATGCCGCGGGTTCAGCGGTAGCTGTTACCATGGAAGGTACCCGCCCCATTTTGGTGGAAATTCAGGGTTTAACCACGCCAAGCCATTTTGGCAACCCACGCCGAACCGCTAACGGCATTAATATAAACCGCTTGTTGATTATTGTGGCGGTGCTTACCCGCCGGGCTGGCTTGAACCTGGGAAATCAGGATGTGATTGTCAATGTGGTGAGTGGTTTACGGCTTGAAGAACCTGCTGCTGATCTTGCCCTGGCAACCGCTTTGGCTTCTTCAATGCAAGACCGTCCGACACGCGCTGATACAGTATTAATCGGTGAAGTTGGCCTTTCAGGTGAACTGCGCATGGTAGGTCAGATGCAAGCGCGTCTTAGGGAGGCAGCTAAACTTGGCTTTAAACGTGCTATAGTCCCCAAACGGACACGCAAAGGCGAAGCTTGGCCGGAAGGTATTGAGGTCTTGGAAGCCCGTGCTTTGCGGGATGCCTTAAATTTGGCTTTGCTCGCAGGGGATAAATAGATGATTTGTTTTAACATGCTGGATGATTTCGCGCTGATGTTTGACCATCAGGACTTCTCAATTGAGGCTTTTGCTTATCATAATGGCTTGAGCGAGAAGCAGTATCAGAATCTTCAGAAAAATGAACAGGCTATCTGTGAGGATGTGCGCCGTCATTTTGGTGAGACGATGAGCTTTGAGTTGAACAAAGATTACTTAGTGGGGAGTTTGGAAGAAAACAACTGGCAAAAAGGCTATTATTATGGTGCTAAAATCATTAATAGCTTGGTAGAATCAGGGTATCGCTTGAACACATTAACCGTCATGCCCGCGGGAACGATTATTCAAGCATTTGACGCGCTGAGCAGGAAGGAAAACTAAGATGAATAATAATATTCTCGATTACATTCCATTTATCCGCAAAATACGTCGCAATCACGCGCTGGAACATGCAACCATGCAGGTGCTTTCAGAGCGATATCCGGGTTTGCGTATGGCAGGTCTTTCGAATCCAAAGGGTTTCTTGATGATTGCTGATTTACCGACCGAGTTGATGACGGAGGCAACCCTTGAAGCCAAACGACGTTTGCTAAATGGTGAGGCCGAATTGGCAGTTCATCCCAATTGTGGGACAAACATCGTCGTGCCTGCTTTTGTGGCAAGTCTGGTGGCGGGGAGCGTTTTGGGCACTTTGAGTGCTTATGAAAAGAAAACAAAATGGTATCACTATCTCATCGCTGTTGGAACCGCTTTGCCGGCTTTCTTCCTTTCAAGACCACTTGGGCCTTTGGTGCAAAAACACATTACCACAAACAGTAAACTTGATGACACCCAGGTGACAGGCGTTTATACCCAGAAGGTGTGTCAAGGTTCAGTACATAAAGTGGATACTGAGGCTTAATCATGTCGAAGCCACCCAGTCTTTATGTCTTAAGAGGTGATGACAGCGTTCGTTATCGCGAGCATATTGCCAGTTTTAAGGCAAGTCTGGGTGATTCGGACATGGCAGATTTAAATACGACTGTTTTAGACGGTGAGGGTCTGACCATTGATTCGCTCACTGCGGACGCGATGGCAGTTCCTTTTTTGACCGAACGGCGTTTGGTCATTGTAGAAAATGGCCGCCAGTTTCTAACTAAACATGGCAAAGCTGGTAGTGAACGTTTATTGAACCTTTTTAATGATTTGCCAGACAGTACGGCGTTGTTTTTTCGCGTTGACGATCAAATTATCAAAAAAAGCGGTAAAGTATATTGGGAAAATGCCAAAAGCTATGATTGGTTGCTTAATTGGATAAGCAAAAATCCCAGTCGGGGTATGTTGGTTGACTGTTCTTTGCCCAATCCAGCCGATATGCCTAACTGGATCAAACGGCAGGTGAAGGAAAAAGGGGGAGAGATTGAAAACCGTGCGGCAGTATTGTTAGCTGAGTTTGTTGGTAACGACACCCTGCGCGCAGGTCATGAAATTGATAAGTTGCTTACTTACCGGGGTAATGAGGGCGCGGTTTGTGTTGAGGATATTGAATTGCTGACCACGCACAATCAAGAAGGTGATATTTTCCTATTGGTTGATGGTCTGGGTGAGCGCAACGGGAAAAAGGCGATGGAACACTTTTTGTTGCTCACCGAAAAAAGCGATGTGATGGAACTTACAGGCATGATTCATCGTCAGTTCCGCCTTTTAATCCAAACCCGTGAAGTGATGGATGAAGGTGGCCGGGTAGATAAAGTTCAAGAAGAACTTAAAGTCATGAATTTTGTAGCAAAGAAGCTTTACCAGCAGGCTTCACGTTTTTCTATGGCTCAGTTAATTGGTATTCATGATCGTTTGTTGAAAATCGATGAAGACATTAAGACCGGTGGACTGCCGGGAATTTTGACTTTTCAGTTATTAATAGCCGATCTAACCAGCTAAAAAAGTCAATGACAAAACTGGGAATCAGAAGATTACAGTTTCTGTAATTTGGCTTAAAAGATTTAAAATTATCCTTGCAAAATAAAAAAAGATTGTATA
>CAZTEP010000052.1:0-8054 GCA_964612325.1 uncultured Anaerolineaceae bacterium | reverse complement strand
TTACGCAAGAAAGTTCAAGACATCATGCGCGTTCTCCGCCAGGATTCGCAAACACGTTTTTCGACATTGCTTGGTGATAACCCCGGACGTTTAGACACCATCGTGCTGTTTTTAGCTATTCTTGAATTGGTGAAACAAGAAATGATAACAACTAATCAAGACCAACTTTTTGCAGACATCCAACTAAAAGCCAACGATAAACTTTACCATGCCATTGAAACCGAAATCACCATTGAAGAACTTTAATAACATTTATATATTAGACTTGGCAAAAAAACAATCTTCAGTGGTATAATTTTTAAAGTGACTATGACTAAAAACGATCAAACAACCCAAACAGAACAACTTGAGAACGAAACGTTTGCTGAAAACGCCTCAGACTCAACCAAGCAGGAAGAAAAGAAAGACAGCAAGGCTACTACAATCGCTTTAATAGCCGTCGCGCTCCTCTTTGTAATCATCACTGCGGGTTCAATCGTTTTGGCTTTTCAAAGCGTTGAAACGGTTGCCGCCGTGCGCGATATCTTTATCATCCTTATGGCACTGATGTTAACCGTGATTGGCGTAGCCTTAGTTATTCTCATTCTACAGGTTTCAAACTTAATTAACATCCTCAAGAACGATGTCAAACCTATCCTCGAAAGTGGCACAGACACCGTTAACACACTCAAAGGTACTGTCCGGTTCTTAAGCGACAATCTTGCTGAACCGGTTATCAAACTCAACGAGTCTTTGGCCAGTCTAAAGAAAGTTGGCCAATTATTCAAACTAATTAAAGATTAAAAGATAGGAGATAAAATGTCAGATAAGAATGAATTTGGAACTTTCATCATGGGCTTCACCATCGGCGCCTTAGCCGGTGCTGTTGTTTCCTTGCTGATGGCACCTCAAACTGGCGAAGAAACCCGCCAGCTTATCAAAGACCGCGCGATTGAACTCAAAGAAAAAGGCGCGGAAAGCTACGAAGAAACCAAGCGTAAAGCTGAAATCGCTTACAAAGACGCGGTTGCCAAATACGAACAATTTGCCGAAACCACCAAAGAAAAAGCTGCCGAATTTGGTCAACAAGTAAAGACTAAAGTTGAAGAAATCGTTCACCCCGCTGAAAAAGCAGTTACTGAATTAAAAGAAGGCCCCGAAGAAGCCTAAAGAAATCAGTTTTTTAGTATAACCATCAAAAAGCGTGCCAACAAACAAACTGGCACGCTTTTCATTATTACAAGATGCCTCTTATAATCATAAAAACAAAAAAGGCGTAGATAAATCCACGCCCTTTATTACTTCAAACAAAGAATCTAATTTTGAATAGCTGGAAATCCCAAACCAAAAAGAGGTTTAGGTTCATAATATATGGCATACCCACAAAAGACAAAATTATTCTCATTGGCATTAGGCGGAAACTCCACAGTTAACGTATAGTGACCAAAATCAACGCTATAATCTATGTATTTTCTACTATAGTTTGAACCGCTATTATAATCAGGCTCCCAGGTTGCAATAACTTCCATGTCATCGGCTGCATAGTTCCAACCGGCTCTAAAAAACTGAGCTTCAAAATTTTGGCTCGCATCTACGTCATGATAGTGGAAATCAATATACGAAATTTTAGTGCCTTGCGGCAGTAAAAGTGGGGCGTGAAGATACACAGGAAAGGAAGGATCATTCTCATACAGCTTCACACATCCTCTGCCAGCGTATGTCACCCGGTCATGATCCGACATAAAAACAGGTTTGAAAGCAGTTCCTGAAATGTATAAAGTTTCAAGACCTTTACTATCTTGAAAATCATTTTTTTCAGGACCAATGGGTGTAGGATATGAATCATATCTTTGCAAATATTCTTCTAACATTTGTTTTTCATTAATTACTTGACCACCATCTTCTGGAGTTACTTGTGCGACGGTGCTTTGTTGGGGCAACATGATGAGCAAAAGCCCTAAAATGACAATAAGGTTGAATATACGATGTTTACGGTGTGACATGATTTGCCTCCTTTAGTGATATTTATGCTCATTTTATCATTGTTTTTCAAAAAAAGGAAAGCAAAACTATAAATAATTCTGAATATTCTTATTTTATCTCAGACTGTCCAATATGTTAGACAATCCTACAATATACGATGTGCTAACCTCTTTACACCATTGACATTTTTCCTCTGTCTTGTGGTAAAATGTTTTGGCCTATCTGTTGTACCCTTCAGTTAGAGCAGAATACAACAATGAGTTAAGAAAGGGCTTGACATGAAAGTACTATTATTAAAAGATGTATACAAATTAGGCCGTGCTGGCGATATCAAAAAAGTTGCCAATGGCTATGGCCGCAACTACCTAATCCCACAAGGATTAGCACTCCCCGCTACCGAAAGCTCCATTAAATTAGCTGAACGCATTGCAGCCAAAGCGACCGAACGCCGTGCGATTCTGAACAAAGAATTACATGGTATTGCGGAAGTTTTGCAAGGTCTTGAAATCGAATTTGGTGTGCGCGCGAGTGAAACCGGAAAACTTTACGGTTCGGTTAGTCCAATGATGATTGCGGATAAAATCAAAGAAATCAAGGGTATTGAGATTGACCGCCATCAAATTGTTACTGAATCTATTCGCAATTTAGGCGAATACGTTGTTCCTATCAGCCTCACCCTCGATCTAATTCCTGAAGTAACCGTCATTATCGTTCGCGATACTGAACTTGGCAAACGACCAGCAAAAGTCGAACCTGTCATTGAAGAAGCTGCGCAAACAGACGAAGCGGCTGAAGAAACAGTCGAAGAAATCTCTGAAGAAGAAAGCAACAACTAAATTAACTGTTTCAGAAGCAACCACCGGCCTGACTCCATTCGCGCGTCAGGCCGGTTTTTGTTAGAATACCTTCATGACAGAATTCTCTGGTTCGGAATTAAAACGGAAACGCGAAGAAATGCGCATCCCCTTAGAACAAGTGGCAAGCGCAACCCACATTCGTCTTTCCATTCTTCAAGACCTTGAAGATGAAGAATTCGCTGAACTCAGTTCAAATGCTCAAATCAAAGGTTTTCTTCGCCTTTATGCAGATTATTTAGGCCTGAACACCTCAGAAAGCGAACCCGTAAAGCCCAGTCATCAAGAAAAAACCCCTAAATATCAAAAACTGGCTGAAAATAACAGACTGGAACAAAAACAGGATGCCACGAAAGACCCATTCTACACTGAGGTAGCCGATGAAACTACTGGCAACATTTCAGTTCCAGAACCTCAAATAGAACCCAAAGCGACTGCACCTGAAAGCGATTCCCAAAAAATGCTTAGCCAATTGGGACGTGAACTTTCTTCAAGACGACGTTACCTCAATTTAGCCTGGGATTTAATAAGTCAACAAACCAGACTCGCGAAAGACACTCTCAAAGCACTTGAAAATGGTGATTTACTCTTTTTTACAACCCCTCTTGACTTTCGGAAAAACCTACAAACTTACGCGCGCTTTCTAAATCTCGATGTTGAAGCCTATTCTATTCGGTTTGCTGAGGCACTTCAAAAACGGCGCTATGAGAAGCTGCCAAAGAAAAAGAAAAAAAGAACACCTTCCAAACCGGTATCTCAGTTTCTGTTAACTATCAAACGTTTTTTCACGCTTGACCTTTTCTTTGGAACAATTCTAATCCTTGGGATATTAGCATTCCTCATCTGGGGAATGTCAAACATGCGTCAAAAGACTGGTAACAACACCATAACCACGGGAACCTTACCCGGCGTGATTGATTTTTTACTTACAACACCAACCGAAACTAAGATAGTCGAGACGGAAGAACCCGAGGCAATAGTCACGGTTGGAATACCAACAGTTACGCCATTCTTCGTCCAATCAGCTCCTGAAGAAGGTTTGAGCTTAAGTTTGCACGCAAGACAAAACATCTGGATTCGCGTTTTTTGCGATGATAAACTCAGTTACCAAGGACGTCTCCCATCTGGTGAAGTGAAAAGTTTTAGTGCCAATGAAAGTTTCGAACTTCAAACAAGTAATATCGCCGCCCTTGAAATTGCGTTTCAAGGTGCTGCCATAGAGCCGATTTATCGTGCATTCGGTAGTTCAGCGCGTTTTCATTTTGACGCGGACGGAATAACAGAATTAGCTGTTCACGAACCAACCCCAAACCAACAAGAAAGCCCATCTCCACCCCAATCAACACCGGGAGCCCCATAATGAGTAAGAAATTTAGAACTTATTACCTTTATAGCTTAGGTTGTGCTAAAAACCTGGTTGACTCAAGCGTACTACAACAGATTTTAAACAAAAGAGGGTTTCGGAAGACGGATAAAGTCCGTCAAGCTGACATTATCATCATCAACACATGCGCTTTTATTCACGATGCGCGACAAGAAAGCCTAAATGCAATTCAAAGCCTCATTGAGAAAAAGCGAAAAGGTCAAAAACTGATCATTGCAGGTTGCCTTTCACAACGATATCAAAGCCAGTTGTTCAGCGACATGCCAGAAATTGATGCGGTTATAGGAACACGCGATTTGAATGACTTAGGCAGGATTATTGACAGGCTTGAAGAAAACGATAAAACCAAGCATATCAGCAGTGACTTCATTAACACACCTCGATTGATCAATCCAGGCGAGTTTCACAACACGCTCATTCAAGGTATCAGCAGTTACCTAAAAATCGCTGATGGCTGCCACCGGAACTGTGCTTTTTGTGCTATTCCCAACATCAAAGGTCCGTTGGTCAGTCGCCAAAACAACCAGATACTTAGCGACGTACTCTATTTACAAGAAAAAGGAGTAAAAGAGATTAATTTCATCGCCCAGGATTCTACTGCTTTTGGCTTGGACCGCCCAGAACCCAATGCTTTAGCCCGGTTATTGGAAGAGATTATGCCTCAAGCATCTGATATAACCTGGTTCCGTCTCCTCTACACTTACCCTGGTATGGTGACTGACAAGTTAATTTACCTCATGGCAGCTAACAACCAACTTCTGCCTTACCTTGACATGCCCCTTCAACATGCCGACCCAACCGTTCTGCGCACCATGAACCGACCATCAGATATTGCCTGGGTCTATAATCTGATTACTCGCATGCGACGTCGCATCCCCAATTTGGTTACTCGCACCACCTTTATTGTTGGCTACCCAACTGAAACAGAAAAAAGTTTTGAAGCATTAAAGACTTTCATAAAAGAAATTCGCTTTGATCATGTTGGTGTGTTCACATACTCACAAGAATCTGGCACCCCAGCTCAGGTCCTATCAGATCCAATTCCAGAAAGCCTTAAAGAAGAGCGCAAAGCAGAGCTGATGGAGATACAAGAAAAGATAGCTTTTGAAAAATCTCAGGCTTATATTGGAAAATCTTACCCAATGTTGATTGAAGGTTTTGACCAGGACAACAAAATCATTGCAGGCCGCATTTGGCGAGACGCACCTGAAGTTGATGGATTGGTCATAGCTGAAGGGATGCCAACGAATGACATGATGACCACAGTAAAAATTTCTTCAGCTACCGCTCATGATCTGTTTGGGTATCAAATTGAATAAAAAACAGGCAGCTCTTTTCAAAATGCCTGTTGTATTTCATCATAGTTCCACAGTTTATTCAGTCTTGAACAACGATTGGTGAATCCAATCTACCAGGCTTTGATCCCAAAAGTAGACCGAGCTGGCACCAGACAATGAGGGAATATATTCCATTCCTTGTATTAACATCCCTTCAGGAGCTTGATGAGAATGCATATTGTCTGTATCAAAATTCTTCAAGAAACAGGTCCCCAAATTCACAACTTGCTCAATTGACAAGTCAGTTACAAAAGCATCTTTGAAATCATTGATTAATCCTGGCATTTTCAAAAGCATGGCTGGATCCATAAATTTCTTAATCAAAGCTTTTAGAATAATTGATTGATTGCCAACACGAAAATCATCCGAATAGTTTTCACGGATACGCATCAAGTCAAGCGCACGGTCACCGTCTAAAGTTTGAACACCCATCGGAAAATAACCGAGGCTCGGATCAGGATCCCACACCTCATAAGGTAAGTCAACAGTTACACCACCAATAGCATCAATAAAATCCTCAACAGCTGTAAAATTAACCACAGCATAATGATTAGCAGGCACGCCAAAGTTATAGTAAATCACTTGAGCGAGTGAATCTGCTCCACTCCCAGTCTCGCTTGAACCAGTCCATCCTGGCGCACCAAAAAGATAACCTTGATTTATCTTTATTGGATTTTCTTCTTTAAACAAGCCGTCTGGCGCAGTGACAATCAAATCACGTGGGAGGGCGACCATTTCGACATTCATCTCAGCAAAATCAACGTGGATGACGCGAATAACATCAGCCAAACCATACAAGTAATTCGTTCCCTCAGTATCAATACCAATAAGCAGGAAATTCCACGTAACGTCCTCGCCACAGACCGGTTTCTTGGTTGGAGTAGATGTTGGAACTGTTGGTATTACTTCTGTCGGCACGTCAGTTGCTAATTCAGGCGTGGGGACGACAGTATTGGTTTGTAATGAAACAATAGGCACAGATAAGGTTGCCCCAAGCGGCCTCTCAATTATTGGTTTTATCCAACCGAAATAGAGCGTGGTAAGAATAATACCAAGTCCCAACAATATAAGCAGAATGACCAAACCGACCTTGATTTTTCGTTTTTTTCCACCTTGGCCAGGTTCCTGATTCTCGACTAACATCTCTTGTGTATCGCTCATCTTTTCAATTTTCCTAATTCATCTTTCAATTATTGTATAATGCACAATCAAAAATTTTACCATAGTATTGATTGTCCATTTTTTAACTTAGTAATCCATTCTGAATAAATATCAAATCACAAATTTTTTCTTACAAAGTTTTCAAATAAACCAGTTCTTTTCTAATCACTAATGCTGTAACACCGAGGCCAAGCAAACCAGCGATTATCGCGCCAATCAAAGTATGCTGAAAACGTGGAAGATAATTAAAAATCGCATAAGCGAACCCGCCTCCAAGCAAGGCAGAAAAAACAGCCTTAAAAAATACAGGTGTGGTTTTCAAAGGCTCAGTCATTAAGCGCGTCTGCAAATGTCTGTTTAATATTACAAATAACAAAACTGCTTGCGCGCTGTAAGCCAATACATTTGCTATAACAATCCCAACTTCAGATGCGACACCCCAACCCGGAAGCAAAGCGATGAGGCCAAATCCTCCCCCAATAAAAATGACCAAAGTTACTGCCGCGCCTAACATAGGGATAAAGGGTTTTTGTTGAGCATAAAAAGATCTTGCGAACAATTCCACCAGAGAATGGCCGATTATACCTGCAAGAAAAATCCTCGAAACTAAAACGACACGTGCCACACCCGCTTGATCCAATCCACGAATAAAGACAGCAACAGCCGGCTCTATCACAATCGCTGCAATAATCGCAACCGGAATGGTAAGCACCAACATGACTTTGGTCGCGCCCTCTATTTTTTCTTTAAAAGCATCAAATTGCTTGCTGTTAAAAAGTTCTGATAGGGTTGGCAACACTGCCGTAGCAACAGAAGTGCCTAACAAAGTCTGCGGAATTTGCATAATCCAATATGCATACATCAACGCCGAAATCGCGCCCTCTTCCAATCCCGAAGCCATATTGTCCTGAGCCAAAAAGACCATTTGAATCAAAAACATGGTAATCAAGCGTGGCCCCATAACTTTGAAAACCTTGCGCGTGTATTCTTCTTTGAAATTAACAATAGGTCGCCACCGATAATTGAACTTAATCAACCCCGGAACCTGAATAAGCAGGTGCAATAAGGCGCCGATAATAACACCGTATACCAATCCTTCAACACCTAAGCCAAAAGCAGGCAATTCAATCCGACCAATAGCTAAGCCACGCTCCGGAGCCAAAACAAGTGCGCCAAAAATTTGACCTAAGGTGTAAAAAATAGGCGCTAAAGCGGGCAATAAGAAATGTTCATTCGCTTGCAATCCGGCCATTACCAAACCACTGAGCGAGAATATCAGGGTCGCAATAAGGTTTAGACGCATCAGTTTGGTCGCAAGTTCAATTAGATCGGAAGAGCACACGTCTGAACTCCAGT
>CAZTEP010000051.1:0-8114 GCA_964612325.1 uncultured Anaerolineaceae bacterium | reverse complement strand
AGCCAGCTCAGCAGGTATCGTGCCGGTCAATTGGTTGGAATCAAGATAGAGATACTTCAAATATGTCAGATTACCCAGTTCAGCAGGTATCGTGCCGGTCAACTGGTTGTTAGAGAGCCAGAGATACTCTAAATTCGCCAAATTAGCCAGCTCAGCAGGTATCGTGCCGGTCAAGTTGTTTTCTTCAAGATCAACTCTTTCAACATATCCGGCAATAACAGTAATACCAAACCAATTACACACTGTCGTGGTTTGTAACCAGTTGGTATTATCGGTCCATCCCGCGCCATTGGTGCTCTCATAGAGCGCGACCAGAGCTTCGCATTCAACGCGGGGCACATCCGTCACTGTGCCACAGTCAAAAGCCTGCACCTGTTCCTGGGTGAGCTTTAAGCTTTCTTCTGTTGGTGGGATATATTCGCGTTCTTCATATTCTTCAAAATGAGGATCATGCCAGCCATCGGGCAGGTCATCAGGATAAATAACTGGCGGTTCTAAATGAGGTCTTGCTCTGACTATTTCCGGAACTTGCTCTACCAGCTTTTCTTCCGGACTTGGAGCTTGCGCTTGAACAACGCTCGCTTGCACACTTGCCAGTAGCAGGGCAAGGCACATAAGGACACTTAAGATTGTTTTCTTCATTTTAATCCTTTCTGTGAATAAATTGTTAGTTGAATTTTAGCACAGCTTTTGGGAAGCGTGGGGATTATTTTGGAGTGGTAATATGTTGGTATGTAATAAGAAAAGTAAGGACATGACATTAGAAAGCAAGACAGCAGTTATGTTATGTTGGTGTTGCTATATGGTGTTAAGTTTTATTCATGCCTTGTCCGCGGCGAGACGCCGGGCGAGTTTTGATATTAGCTCCTGCCGGCGTCTTGCCGTGCAGAATTTGCTTGTTTCACCAAGTACTTTACTATACCCACGATAAGACGCCCGGTTTTTTTAGGATTACTTGTATTGTTTATGAATGTCTAAAGACCAACACCACCCAGTCACCGTCTTGAAGCGTTTCAATGAGGTGCAAGCTCTTGGTTTCTGCCACGTCAATAAGTTCAGGGGCCTGGGTATCCAGAATGCCACCCATGATGATGATACCATCAGCTGAGACGATATCTGCCAGGCCAGTGTGTAGCATTTGGGTAAGGATGGGTGCCAAAATGTTTGCCAGGACGACCGGTGCCTGCTTTAAGCCATCTGCGCGCGCGAGGATATCGGTATGTGTGCCTGCTTCAAAAATAATGCGTCCTTCTTCCATGCCATTGAGCGCGGCATTGCGCACACAACTGGGAATGGCATCGGGGTCGTTATCCACACCCAAAACAGCCGCCGCGCCTTGGCGAACAGCCTGAATGGCTAAAATGCCACTTCCGCAACCGATATCAATGACATTCTTCCCTTCACAACCGTATTGTTCGAGGGCGATCATACAAAGCTGTGTGCTGGGATGGGTGCCGGTGCCAAAAGCCATATCGGGCGAGATGATGATGGGGGTGCGCTGGCCGGCGGTGCTGGGGTCAACCCAGGCGGGCAGGATCATCAGGTTTTTGCCGATGGGCAGGGGATGGTAATGCTGTTTCCAGGCTGCCATCCAGTCCTGATTTTCTACCCAGGCTTTTTCAAGCTCATCAAATGGCATGATTTGGCGCATATAAAAAAGCGACTCTTCGAGTTTATAGAGTGTATCCTCAAGGTTTTCGTCGTTGGTTAGATAGGCCACCACGCGCATATCGCCGGTGGGTACTTCCTCGTAATCGGCGGTGTCGAAACTGGTGATGCTATGCAAAACGACACCATCGGGCGCGTAACGTGAAAAGAGTTCGCTGATGGCTTCGGCAATTTCGCCACTGCATGTAATAGAAACCTCGAGAAAGGCGTAATCGTTATGGGTGTTTTGATTGGGTTTATCCACTAAAGGCATCCCTTATTTTATCCAGAAAACTGCGTTCCTGAATTTTGATTTCACGTCCCATCGTGCGGCTGAGCGCTTGCAAGAGTTCTTCTTGTTCTTTGCTGAGTTTTGATGGGATTTGCACATTGATGGTCACCAATTGGCTGCCTCGGCTTTCACGGTGTAACAGAGGCACACCCTTATCGCGAATTCTAAAGACTTTACCGGGTTGTGTACCGGGCGGTATACGCAGGCTTTGGTCGCCATCAAGGGTTGGAATGGTAATCTCATCACCCAGCGCGGCCTGCGCCATGTTGATGTCAATATCCAGAAGAATATTGTTTCCGTCACGCCTGAAGAAAGGATGTGGGGCGACATCAAGGCGGATGAAGAGGTTTCCGTTAGGGCCTCCATTCGCGCCGGGTTGACCTTCACCAATAAGGCGGACCTGATTGCCATCATCAACGCCGGCAGGGATTTTAACGTTTAAGGAAACGGTTTTGCGCTCCAAACCGGTACCACTGCAGGTTTGGCAGGGTGTTTCTACCATTTCGCCACGCCCTTTACAGGTTGGACAGGTGCTCACCTGAACCATGGAACCTAAAAAGGTTTGTTGCATCTGGCGCACTTCTCCCTGACCGTGGCAGGTTTGACAGGTAACGATGCGAGTGCCAGGTTCGGCACCGTTGCCACCACAATGGCTACAGCGTTCATGCCGGTTGATAGAAACTTCTTTATCGGTACCAAAAACAGCTTCTTCGAAACTGAGTTTAAGGCGTGTGCTGAGGTCGTCACCTCGCCGCGGCGCGTTGGCCGAGCGTGTGCTGCGACTGCCAAAGCCACCGAAACCACCCATTCCAAAACCGAAAAGAGAGTCGAGCAAATCGCTAAGGTTGATATCGGCATAATTGGGCATGCCACTGGTGTTAACACCCTGAAAACCAAAGCGGTCGTAGGCAGCGCGTTTATCGGGATCGCTTAAAACGCCATAGGCTTCGTTAATTTCTTTGAAGCGTTCTTCGGCATCATGCGACTTATTAACATCGGGGTGATACTCGCGCGCTAAACTGCGAAAGGCACTTTTTATGTCATCCTGGCTGGCATTGCGGTTTATGCCAAGCACATCGTAGTAATCTCTTTTATCAGCCATCTTGTATCACATATTTCTTTAAACTTAAATGGCATGAAGGGTTTCGTAACCCTTCATGCTCTTTTTGAAAAACTTATTCAGACTGGGTAAATTCCCCGTCGATAACGTCACCGTCATCATCATTCGAGTTGGTGCCTTTGTCGTCTTCCGAACCGGGTTGAGGCTGGCCATCCTGAGTGGCCTGACCCTGCGCATAGGCAGCCTGGCCAATCTCTTGAAGTACAGTCATCAGCTCTTCAATGGCTTTGTTGATGGCTTCAGCGTTATCTTCTTCGCGCAATTTACGCAAGGACGCGATTTTTTCTTCAACGGCGGTTTTGTGTTCCGCACTGACCTTATCACCAAGGTCTTTTATTGTTTTCTCGCTGGTGTAGATAGCATTATCCGCGGTATTGCGGGCTTCAATCAGTTCGCGGCGCTTTTTATCTTCTTCAGCGTGAAGTTCAGCGTCACGGCGCATTTGTTCAACTTCAGCATCACTCAGGCCAGAAGAGGCAGTGATGGTAATGTTCTGTTGGCGACCGGTCGCTTTATCTTTGGCAGTGACTTCCAAAATACCGTTCACGTTGATATCAAAAGTCACTTCAATTTGGGGTACACCACGGGGAGCGGGGGGAATGCCGTCTAAGGTAAATTTACCAAGCGATTTGTTGTCAACGGCCATGGGGCGTTCCCCTTGCAAAACGTTGATTTCAACCTGGGTTTGGCTGTCTGACGCGGTGGAGAAAACCTGGCTTTCACGCGTGGGGATGGTGGTGTTGCGTTTGATGAGCGGGGTCGCGATGCCACCGAGAGTTTCGATTGAGAGTGAAAGTGGGGTAACGTCAAGCAGCAAGATGTCTTTTACATCGCCACCCAAAACACCGGCCTGGATAGCCGCGCCGATGGCCACAACTTCGTCGGGATTAACGCCTTTGTGAGGCTCGCGGTTGAAGTACTGGCGCACAGCTTCCTGCACGGCGGGCATGCGGGTCATACCACCGACCATAACAACTTCGTCGATGTCGGAAGGTTTCAGGTTCGCATCAGCCAAAGCCTGGGCGACAGGTTTGAGCGACTTTTCAATGAGATCCGCGCTGAGTTGCTCGAATTTTGAGCGGGTTAGTGTGGTCACGAGGTGTTTAGGACCAGAAGCATCGGCGGTGATGTAAGGCAGATTGATTTCAGCCTGCATCGTGCTTGAAAGTTCAATCTTGGCTTTTTCGGCGGCTTCTTTAAGGCGTTGCAGCGCCTGACGATCCTGGCGCAGGTCCATGCCTTGTTCGCGTTTGAAGTCGTCTGCTAACCAATCGATAATGCGCTGGTCGAAGTCGTCGCCACCCAAAAAGGTATCGCCAGAGGTTGACTTGACCTGGAAGAGACCATCGCCGACTTCCAAAATGGAAATGTCAAAGGTACCACCACCAAGGTCATAAACAGCGATAATTTCGTTTTTGTCTTTCTTGTCGAGACCGTAGGCCAAAGAGGAGGCGGTCGGTTCGTTGATGATGCGCAGCACTTCAAGGCCGGCAATTCTGCCAGCGTCTTTGGTCGCGTTGCGTTGCGCGTCGTTGAAGTAAGCCGGCACGGTAATCACAGCCTGATTGACAGTTTCACCGAGGTAGGCTTCAGCATCGCGTTTGATTTTACTGAGGATCATTGCCGAGATTTCGGGCGCGCTGTATTGTTTGTCTCCCATTACCACTTGCATATCGCCGTTCGCGGCTTTGCTGATTTGATATGGCACGTGGCCTTTAGCGCGCTGGATTTCAAGGTCATCATAGCGACGACCCATAAAGCGTTTAATTGAAAAGATGGTGTTCTCGGGGTTGATGATGGCCTGGTTGCGGGCAACACGACCCACAAGGCGCTCACCGTTTTTGTTTACTGCAACCACTGAGGGCACTAAGCGCTCACCTTCCGCAGATGGGATGACCACCGGATCGCCACCCATCATAACGGCGGCTACTGAGTTAGTGGTTCCTAAGTCAATACCAATAATTTTTGCCATGTTTTTTCTCCTATTTTGCTACCCGAACACTGGCGGGGCGTATAATGCGGTCTTTTAGTTTATATCCAGTTAGAACAACTTCGATGATTTGTCCGTCCTGGTAAGTTTCATCTTCTTCGTGTGTCAAAGCTTCCTGACAATTGGGGTCAAACTCGTCTCCTGGCGCGATATCCAGGACCTCAACGTTATGTTTGGCAAGCGTGTTGCGCAATTTTTGCAAAATGAGTTCAATCCCTTTGGCCCAGGCCTGGCATTCTGAGTTGCCGGGTTGATTTTTGAGGGCGAGTTCGAGGTCATCAACCACGGGTAAAAAAGCGCTCACACTGCGCGCGAATTCAATATCCGCGACGAGCAGATTGTCCTGGTCAATGCGGCGCTTGTAATTGGCAAACGAGGCGCGTTCGCGCTGCAAGTCTTCAAGGTAACTGTCTGCCAGGGTTTGGGCTTCGTTGAGCGCGTTTTTATAAGCGTCAATATCAGCCTGGGTATAGCTTTGGTTTTCTTCTATGGGGGTTTCTTCTGTTTTCTTGTCTTTTTTTGTCATCTAAACCTCATTAAGGTGTTATTCGTTCGTTATAACTCATTTACTCAACCAGACTTTCTGCGATGAGTTCTGATAATAAATCGCCCACAAAGCGTACGGTATTGATGGCATGGCCATAAGGCATGCGAATGGGGCCTAAAATGCCTAAGGTGCCACTGACCTGATCGGGAATGCCATAGCGGGTGAGAATCACCGACCAATCGCGCAGTTCTGTCCAGGTGTCTTCGCCTCCGATGAGCACCTGAACCCCTCCGATTTCTTCGTTGAGGATGGTGCGAGACATGAGGTCATCAAGCAATTGACGCTCTTCAATCAGCTTCAAGGCGGCGCGCGCGTCGCTTGGCTCGGGGAACTTGTCTGGCTCCAATACATTGGTCAAACCATCGAGGAAAAGCTCACCTGTCACCAAAGCTTCGCTGTCGCGCATCTGTTCTTGAATGGCTTTGAGGACGGGTTGAGCCAAGGGCTCATCAGGCAACTTGATTTTTTCCAAATCAGCGATGGTGGCATTTTCGCAAAGGCTGTTGATTTTATCAGCCAGTTCAGAAAGTTGTTTTTGATTGTAAATGCTATCCATCGACACAATTTGTTGCCTGATTTCACCTCCCACCAGCACCAAAACGATTAGGACTTGCGAGCCGCGAATGGAAATAAGCTCAAGATGTTTGAAGGTGACCACATCGGTGTGGGGCGCGGTGACGATGGAAATAGCGCGGTTTTGCGTGGCCAAAACAGAGGCTGCCAGGGGTAACCACTGATGCAGGCCACGGTCCGACTGGTAAAACTGGTGGTTAATCGTGTTGCGGGTTGTGGCAGGCAGGTTGCTTTGTTTAATGAGATGGTTCACAAAGTAACGGTAGCCTTCTTCGGTGGGAACACGACCGGCAGAGGTATGGGGTTGACGCAAATAACCTAACTCGGTGAGTGTGTTCAGTTCAGCGCGCACGGTCGCACTGCTGATATTAAGGCCATAATCGCGGATAAGCGCGTTAGAGGCCACAGCCTGTGAGCCTTTAATGTGTTCGTGAACCACGAGCGAGAGAATTATTTTTTGTCGATCACTTAGTTTTGTCATACTCTTTTTCATAAATTAGCACTCTCGGCTTGAGAGTGCTAAAACCGCACATTAATAATAACATGCAGGCTTAAGAGCGTCAAGAATCGGTGGTTGAAACTGTGTTAATCTTTCATTAATACTTTAACAATGATGGTGAAAACGTCTCTTTTGTCGGACGAAATCGAATGCGCTCGGGTTCAATTTCATCAACGAGTTTGACTTTTTTCTGTAAGCGTGTTGATGGATTCGCTAAAGGCTGAATAGGCTCAATTGCAGTCGGTGATTTCAAAATTCAAAGACTGAATATTGAACTTTGGCATGAATGTTGTACTGAAAAGGGTACATTTAGTCACTTTTTGTGACGGTAGGTGCAGATATGAAATACAACTTAACAACGTATCAATCAGACAACAAAGAAAACCCGGGTTTCTTAGCCACCAGCGCGGTGAGGGGAGCCGCGCGGGGGCGTTCGGATGACCTTTTAATCCTTTCCGTATTGCCAAACGCGGATACGGACTATTGGCAGGAACACTTAGGCAGGCTGGCACAGGAGGCTGTCAAAGGCTTTTATCGCAGTCCGGGTTCAGTAACCAACGCTATGCGTGGCGCGGCTGAGGCGCTAAATCGCGAGTTGCGCCTGCAAAACAGTGGCATTCGGCTCGATAAAAGGCCTGAATCCGCTGGGTTAATTATTGGCGTTTTGCGAGAAAGCGACCTGTATATTGGGCAAGCCGGCTATGGGAGCGCGTTGTTAGTGAGTGGCGCGGGTACAAAATTCTTTTTTGATGAGGAACAGGGTACACAGAACCTGGGCCTTTCTAATCTCGTCAATCTTCGTTTTTTCAAAACCGCTTTCCATGGCTCCGACTATTTGCTGATGGGCTTACCAAAAACCTTACAAGCTTTTGAGGCGGCAGGTCCATTGCCAAATTCGGTCATTCGTTTGGTAAACGAAATCGAAGATTTGCCGAGCGCTTTTTCATTAAGCAAAATCACCTTAGGTGATGGCATGGTTGAAAACCGATTGCTTTCTTTAGCCATGCTTTTAGACGAAGCCAAGGAAGAAGAGACAACCAAAGCCGAAGAGATGGCTGAAGACCTGCCTCAAGCGGATGCGGTTGAAGAGCCACAGGTTGAAGCTGAGTACAGCCAGGCCTCTTTGTTTGATGAAATATCCACAGAAACGTTTGAGGATGAAGAGGAAATGAGCTTTAGTCCTGCTGATGAGCCAAGCGAGGTGAGCTCTGAGCTTGAAGAGAAAAACGCTTTGAGTGATGAAGCAGAAATGCTGATTGAAGAAGACCTTTTTGAAGATGAAGCTGATGATTCTGAGCTGATTATCGACATCATTGCAGATTCAAATGACCCAAAATCTGATACCGATGATGACGAGTTCCCTGAGGGTTTCGAGTATGAAACGCAACCCCCAGTAGAACCAGAAGATAGCGATGCCACAGAGGACGAGAGCGAGACCGATATTCA
>CAZTEP010000050.1:0-8204 GCA_964612325.1 uncultured Anaerolineaceae bacterium | reverse complement strand
TTCTTTCATTATGAGATGCATGTTTCTTGCCTAATTTAGATGCGTTTGCCCTGTGTTTTTCCTTTGTTTTCCTTGACCGGAAGCAACTAATCGGGTATCATGAACAAGTTAATATTTTGAGAGTAGGAGTGTAAGATGACCCCATTACCGAAGCAACGATCAACCTCAGGCCGACGCGACCGCCGTCGTTCACATGATGGCCTTAAAGCACGCAATGCCGTGAACTGCCCCAACTGCGGCGAAATTCGTCTGCCCCATCGCGTTTGCAAAAACTGTGGCCACTATCAAGGTCGCGAAGTTTTAGAAGTCGATAAAGAATAATCTTTCAACCTCCATGTTCACCATGCCAAAAATTGGTTAGCATGTTAAGGCAACAATTAAAAAGACCAGTTGCTTCTACTGGTCTTTTTTGTTTAATAATTTATAGTGATTGCAATTCTGATTATTGAATATAGTCTTTATAATAAGGCAAGGTCTCTCTCGGTAAACGGCCATACATCAAAATGCCTTCTTCAAGATGTTCAACATTAATAACATTTCCGCGTTCATGAAAGATAGAAACCAATTGCCCTTCATGATATGGCAGCAAAACTTTTACCACCGACTGACCGCGAAACAATACATCCGCGATAGCCTCTAACAAGGAAGCAACTCCAAAACCTGTTCGTGCTGAAATCAAAAAAGTATGTTCATCCATTCGCTTTTCCAAAGTAGTCAAAAGCTCATCGTTCAAGAGATCAACCTTGTTATAAACCGTCAATATAGGCACTTCACCAGCTTCAATTTCCTTAAGTGTTTCCAATACAGCAACACTCTGTTCATGAAAATGCTCGTGTGAGGCATCCACTATGTGTAACAATAAATCAGCTTCATTAATCTCTTCCAGCGTCGCACGAAAAGCTGCTACTAAATGTGTTGGAAGTTTTTGAATGAAACCAACCGTATCAGAAAGCAAAACCTCTGTTCCGCCTGGCAGCTGCAATTGTCGAATGGTCGGATCCAAAGTAGCAAACAACTGGTCTGCAACATAAATCTGCGAATCACTCAATGAGTTCAAAAGAGTTGATTTTCCAGCATTGGTATAACCTACCAAAGCGACGACTGGAATATTGATTTTTTTGCGCTGCTTGCGATGCCGTGCACGACGATCTCGGACCTTTTCCAATTCATCTTCAAGCTTGGTAATTCTTTTTTGAATTTCCCGTCGGTCAGTTTCTAATTGCATTTCACCAGGCCCTCGCAAACCAACTCCTCCCACACTTCCAGTGCGTCCACCACCACCGCCAGCCTGGCGCGTCAGATGCGTCCAGGCACGGGTTAACCGTGGCAAGCGATAATTGAGTTGCGCTAACTCAACTTGAAGCTTACCTTCAGAGGTATCAGCATGTTGCGCGAAAATATCCAAAATCAAAGCTGTACGATCAATCACTTTTGTTTTGTTTCCAAAAACTTTTTCAAGCTCACGCTGATGTCTTGGCGAAAGTTCATCATCAAAAAGAACGATATCTGCTTCCAACTCTTCGACTAAAAGTTTCAATTCTTCTACTTTTCCTGACCCAATATAAGTTTTAGGGTTCGGATGAATTAAGTTTTGAGTAATTTCACCAACAACTTCAATACCAGCTGTCTCAGCTAAAAAAGCCAGTTCCTCTAAAGACCCTTCAAGGTTTAAGTTTGACTCGTCTTTTTTGCCAAACCACACACCCACCATAACTGCTTTTTCTAATTGTTCTTCAGTTGTAAATATATCTTCCAATGTTCTTCCTTTATCTAAATTATAGCTTAATCACGACACATTTTTTGGTATAATTCTTGCACAAACGCGCCCTAATTTCAGGAAGGAAAACTTATGCTTCAGCTACCCTATCAACAAACTTCAATAACTACATCAGCGCATCTGGCACAAACGATGAGCCTGCTAAGCATGACTACTGCTGAGCTTCGGGAAAAAATCGAATCAGAATTGGCCTCAAACCCAGCTCTTGAAATGATTGAAGAAAGACGTTGTCCAACTTGTAAGCGTTCACTCCCAAGAACCGGCCCATGCCCGATTTGTAGTCAACCAAGTAGCATTGATACAGATGAGCCAATCGTGTTCATCTCTCCACGGGAAGATTTCTATACAGGCTCTGGCATGAGCAGCGACCATGTACCAGAAGATTATTATGCCTCAGAATCAATTGACCTGGCTACTTTCGTTTTGCGTCAAATTGCTGCAGATCTCGCTTTTGAAGACAGGCAAATGACCGCTTATATTCTCAATCATCTTGATGAAGATGGTTTTCTAACCACAAACGTCTTGGAAATTGCACGCTATCATCATCGCTTGCCCTCCGAAGTTACTGCCATCATTGACCGACTCAAAAGATGCGAACCAGTAGGCGTTTGCTCAACAAATCCACAAGAAGCGATGTTAGCACAAATTGATGTCCTCGCTGAAACAATCAAAGTACCCAATTTCACCCGAGAAGTTGTTCAACACCACCTGGTAAAACTAAGTCACCAAAACTTTTCAGAAATCGCCAAAAGCCTTGGAACCACAAACCAGCAAATCCGAACCATTTCGAACTTCATTTCCGATAACCTCAATCCATTTCCGGGCAGAGCATACTGGGGAGATGTGAGAAATCCGAGTTCAAACGCTCCTGAGGTCTTTCATCAACCCGATGTACTCATTTACCATCTCAACGATGACCCCAAGAACCCATTAATTGTTGAAATCATTCTGCCCATTCGTGGGACTTTGCGTATTAATCCACTCTTTAAAGCTTCCATGAAAGAGATGAAGGATGAAAAATTAGACGAATGGCGTAGCGACATTGAAAAAGCTTCCTTATTGATTAAGTGCATTCAACAACGCTCAAACGCCTTACGTATGCTGTTGGAAAAGCTTATTGTTTATCAAAAAGACTATATTTTATCAGGTGACAAAGCGATGAAACCCCTCACTCGCGCCCAACTTGCCAAAGAATTAGATGTGCACGAATCGACCATTTCTCGCGCAGTTTCCGCAAAAACCATTCAATTGCCCAACAAACGCATCGTGCCTATGGCTATTTTCTTTGATCGCAGCCTGGCCATTAGAGCGGAAATTAAAACTATCATTGAAAAAGAAAAAAGTCCCCTAAGTGACTCAGCTATTCAAGAGTTGTTAGCTAAACAAGGTATCGAGATCGCGCGCAGGACCGTTGCCAAATACCGTTCAATGGAAGGTATCTTACCAGCACACTTAAGACAAAAACACAGTCATTCGAAGGGATAAATGCTTAATTCCACGCTCCCTCCATTCAAAAGCTCAATGACCGACTTAAGCGAACTCGCGGTGCTTGAATATTCCCAATTATTAGAGCTTATCCCAGCAGCTGCAATCGTATATTTGCGCGATAAAGACTGTTTCAGGCTTGCCAATCAAAAATTTCTTACTCTAAGCGATTTTACGCCAGTGGACATCGAAACCATGCAACTTTCAGGCTTAATGCCTTACGAAACCGATACCAATGTCACTGGCCAACAATCCAGGCCAACACGTATACGACGAGCGGATGGAGACATCATAAACACGGATATGTGGGTTTATCCGCTGAATTTGAGCAACTCAATTGTTGTTTTGACCTTTTATCCTCCTTCTACAGAACGAACTGTCACAGACAATTTTGTTTTCAACGCCACAATGTATGATGAATTCTCCAGCTTGAGTCAACTAAGCAGTCAAAGCTCCACAAAAACGCTTATCCATGAAGCGGCTCTCATCATTAAAAGAGTACTCAATGCACCATTTTTGGCTTTTTATCAAGTACATTCGGGGGCAAATAATGGCCTCAATCAATACCCATTAGACCCTGTTTTTAACAGTGACCAGCTACCAAAATCAATCCCTGCGTCTACCGCGTCAATCCCTTCTTTCAACAATTTGTGGCATATTGATTTACCACCCAACCACCGTTTGCATGAATACGCGATTCAAAAGGATTTCCGCTACCTGGTCACTTTACCAATTGTTGAAGAAAAAAAGTGTCACGGCGTTTTCCTGTCAGCAGGTTTGACCCCCATACCAAAAGTTGAAACAATGCGTTTTTTGTCACTTTTAGCCAACCACACAGCTACCAGTTTTGGCAAATTGAATGCTTTAGAAAATGCCACAAAACGATTGCAAACAATGCGCCACATTGTCCAAATCGAGCGGGATATTACAGAAAACATGAGCGAAGGTCTTATCATTCTTACACCAGACTTAAAAATCGCTGAAATGAACGCCTCTGCTGAAAACATGCTGCGCTACGCCAGCAAAGAAGTTTTCTTGCAGGATATCCAAATGGTACTCATCGCAAATGAAAATCTAAGCTCACTTTACAAATCCGCTCAAGAAGGTATCAGCACGATTTCTGGCACAAATTTAATGTTAAATGACCGTCATGGCAATGCTTTTCAGGCACAGATAACCTGTATTCCTGTCGAACTGGATGGAAAGGTGTAAAGTATCATTATTCTATTGCGCGATTTGAGCCAAACCGAACAGCTTCTACAGCACAGTAAACAATTGGAGCAGCGTGCTTTTCTTGGCGAAGTTTCCGCCATTTTTGCGCATGAGGTAAAAAACCCCATTCACAGCCTCGGAATGGGCTTAGAATTGATGACCATGCGCATGAACAGTGATGATCCCAACTATGATTTAGTTTTGCGATTACAACAAGATTGTCAACGCTTGAACCACCTTACAAAATCGACCCTAACCTTTGCCAAACCAGTAGTCTATCAACCCACCGCTATGAATCTCACCGAACTAATCTCGAATATTCTTGAAAGATGGGTACCACGCATGACACGTCTTAACATTGAGTATCGGTTAGAATCAGAGCCGGAGCAAGCCATCATAGACGCTGATGCTCGCGCTATTGAACAAGTCTTTGTAAATCTAATCAGCAACGGTATCCAGGCAATGGACCAAAACGGAGGCACCCTTCTGGTTAAAATCGCGCCTGCAGAAGACAGCCAACCCGCCCAGTATGAAATTATCGTCGCGGATTCGGGGCCCGGCATTCCTGATGATATGATTAATCATATTTTTGAGCCATTTCTAACCACAAAGACCTCAGGCACTGGGTTGGGTTTGGCCATCACAAAGCGCATTATCAATGCGCATAAAGGGAACATTTTTGTTGAAAGCTATCCGGGTGGCACAATGTTCCATGTGCAATTGCCCAAAGCTAACCTAAAGGAGAAAAATGACAATTAGCATTTTAGTGGTTGATGATGAAGAAACTGCACGCATGGTAATTAGTGAGTTTTTGCAAACAAAAGGATATGAAGTGCTCCAGGCTGGGACCTTTGCTGATGCCCGTAAAATCGTAAATAATGGAGAAGCCGACCTGATTATACTTGACGTTCAATTACCAGACGGCTATGGCCCAAATTTGCTTCATGATGTAGCACGCTTACCTGTTAGGCCACAAGTTATCATCGTTACTGCGCATGGCGAAGTTAGCATGGCTGTTGAGGCAATGAAAGCTGGCGCGCAGGATTTTCTTGAAAAACCGCTCAATCTCCTTGAACTTGAAGCCGCAGTTAAACGCGCTACTGAAGTTATCACCATGAGGCGCGAGCTCAACCATTGGCGCGGGTCGCAAGGCAAATACGAAGAGTTTATTGTAGGTTCATCCCCCAAAATGATTCACGCTGTCGAACTTGCGCGCCGTGCTGCTGAAATGTCGGTCTCTACGCTCATTACAGGTCCTACGGGTACCGGCAAGGAAGTCATAGCACGTTTCATTCGTCAAAGTGGTCCACGCGCTTCAAAACCCTTCATCGATATCAACTGTCCTGCTATTCAATCCACGATGTTTGAATCGGAACTTTTTGGTCATGAGGCTGGCTCTTTCACGGGCGCAACTCAGCGTAAAAACGGATTAATGGAAATCGCGGATGGTGGTATTTTGTTTCTTGATGAAATCTCATCCATGCCCATTGACCTTCAGGCCAAATTTTTACGCGCCTTGGAAGAACGCTCATTCCGACGCGTTGGTGGTAAGAACCTCATCCCTGTTGATGTGCAAATTATTGCTGCCTCTAATCGTAATTTGCGCGAAATGATTGATAATCACGAATTCCGCGAAGATCTTTACTATCGTCTGAAAGTAGTTGACATTGACCTGCCCACTCTTGCCGAACGCAAGTATGACATCCCAGAATTGGTAGGTTATTTTGTTCGCAAATTCAATCAGCAACTTGGATCAAACATCACAGATGTCAGTCCACGCGCGATGGAAGCACTCATAAATTATGATTGGCCTGGTAATATACGAGAATTAAGTAACACCATTGAAAGAGCAGTTCTGTTCTGTGATGACCCCATCATTGAAGTCAATCACCTGCCCTTCGAAATCATCAATTTTGAAGCTAAAAGCGACTAAATCCCCATCCTTTGGCATAGGTATTGCAACTTAACCTCTGTAAGGATTATAGAGGAGTTAATATGCTTGAAAACAACGCTCAAATCATTATCACTGTAGCTGGAGCTATCTTCCTGCTCGGTCTTGTTTGCTTGGTTATTAGCATCATCATTTTGGCTCGCCAGGCTATGAACAAAAACATTCGCACGATTGCTGAATCCACTGCCAAACTGGCTCAAAAAGGCATCACAGATGGAGTCTCTGGCTTGGTTGGTAACGCTTCAATGCTATTAAGTTCTTTGAATGACCTCACCCAAAGCAATTCCGGAATTGGCATTTTCTTTGTATTTCTCAGTTTGGTTTTACTCGCAGTAGCTTATTTCTTAATCAAACCAATTTGGTTCAGTGGGTCGTAACACTGGAGGGTAAATGTCTGCACAATGGTTCCTCAGTTATCTCAAAGAACATTTTAACCCTAATGATAGTCGTGAAATAATTCAAACATTTCGGTTAAACCCACTCATTTGGAAAGCGATCAGCACGACTGAACACCCAGAAGATTGGATTGCCTTTGCGGGGAATAATCTTTTTAATTGGAAAGTATCAACCTTCTCGCTTTTCGCATTAAGACCAGACCTTGTTGAGCAAGACTACCAAAATTTACAAGTTGATTTCCCCCATGATCTGCAACATAAAAGCGAGCGTTTATTAGAAACAATTCGCTTGGCTAATTTAGAGCCAAATAATTTAAGTGATGCTGCCTTATTAGCGCTTTCATTACGCAATCACCGTCTTAGCAACGATGGATGGCAAGGCCTTTATAATTATTTATCTGAGAACAGTTTGCGTCTTGATGTTTGGAAAACAGCCTTTGCAGTGCTACCTGCTTTAGTTCCAGACATTGAAAATGCGCTAATTGAACTTTTTGATCAATTTCCTGACGATGGCGCCATTACAACATTAAATCTGATTATTAACACAATCAACAGCCAAAAACTCAGCGAAAACGAGCGCTTTAGCTTTTATCTTTCAATGGCGGCCAATAGCAACAGCGAAAAACAAAATCAACTGCTCAGCCTGCTTGAAACAAAAGAAGCTGAGGCTTTTGTCGCGCTCTTGGCACAAAGTTTTCTCGATGAAGCAACTGATCAGCCAACTCAACTTGATCCCTATCAAACCATATCAACATTACTTGAAGAAAGTAGTCTCAAGAAAAAAGCTGACCGCAATGAAGACGCTTTTGAAGACATTGAACAAGCGAAAGTAGTCTTTAAAAACATACACGCCACATTTTTACACAAAACAGCTAAAGACCTTGAAAAACTCCAACCTGAAGAAGCCCGAAAAACATGGGAGGAAGCGCTTAGCCTTGATTCCGATAACGAAACTTTCATCAGTGAATATGCTGAATTTCTAATAGCTGAAGGAGATATTCATCAAGCCTTATACCTGCTAAACACCCTTTCTAACCACACACCAAGCCTTCTTTATGCTCTACGATACCCCTCTTTTAGAGAAATTCAACCTGGTGTTGAGCCAAAAATTGAGCTTGATCAGCTTTCGCAAATCATTTCTCTAAAACCATCCCGATTCTTATCACAATCAGACCGCTTTTTAGCAGCGCAATATGCCTATGAACAACGTGATTTAGACATCGCCAAGGTCTTTATTGAAAAAGCGCTTACCGAAACTCCAAACGATAAACCGACCCTGCAACTCGCAGCGATAATCAACGAGAAATTAGCAAATCTCGATCAAGCAATTGAATGTTACAGTCTTTTGGTCGCGCTTGAACAGATCGGAAGAGCGTCGTGTAGG
>CAZTEP010000049.1:0-8233 GCA_964612325.1 uncultured Anaerolineaceae bacterium | reverse complement strand
TCAAACCCAGTTAGGCTCATCACAGCATATCGGCATCTTTCCGGAGGAAATCAGCCACTGGCTATGGCTTGAAAAAACCTTACAAAACACACATAAGCCTGTGAAGCTTCTCAACCTTTTTGCCTATACAGGATTAATAAACCTCATCGCCAGCCAAAATGGTGCCGAAGTGACCCATGTTGACAGCTCCAAACATGCCATTGGCTGGTCTATGGCCAACCAAAAACTATCCGGCATGAAAGAAGCACCCATTCGCTATATTCAGGAAGAACCAATCAAGTTCATCAAACGAGAGGCTCGCCGTGAACAACACTACAATGCGATAATCTTGCAATTTCCCCGCTTTAGTATTGAGCAAGAATCAAGTTACGCTGAATTCCTCAAGCAATTGTCAGAGTTAGTTCAAGCCATTCAAAACATTTTAGACCCCCACCCCTTGTGTTTGTTAATTACAGCGCCGGATTGTATCCACCCGGAAACCACACATGCGATTGCAAACAATCTTGTTTGCAAAAAGGGGAAAACAATCAGTGGAAAACTCAGCATTAAAGAAAAAAGCGCAGGAAGTTTGTTGCCCCGCGCTTCGTTTACGCGTTGGAATTGCGAAGAAAACTAATCTTTGCTTTCGCTTTCTTCATTTTGTTTTGAGAGATCAGTCACCAAGACTCGGTCAACTCTAAACCCATCCATATCCATAACCTCAAACTGGAACTGTTCCCAAATAAAAGACTGGCCAACTTTCGGAATATGTCCCAATTGATTCATGATGAAACCACTTAAGGTTTGGAAGTCTGCGGTGTCTTCTTCTGGGAATTCTTCAACTTTCAATAAGTCTTTCAAAACATCAATGGGTAATAAGCCATCAAAAGACCATGAGCCATCAGGTCGTAAAACAACTTCCTGGTCGAGATCAAACTCATTCAAGGGGATTGCACCCACAATTGATTCAAGCACATCATAAAGTGTGACCAATCCTAAAACACCGCCAAATTCATCCATCACTAAAGCTTGATGTACACCTTTTTCACGAAAGGTATCAAAGGCTTTTACTGCTTGCATATTACCCGGTAAAAACAATGCCTCGCGAACATAATTTGCCACGTTGAAATCATCAGCATAAATATTAACACCAACCAGGTCTTTAACGTGCAACATACCTATCGTGCGGTCCAAATCACCTTCAGCAACCGGCAAACGTGAGTATGGACTGTCTTTCAGATCACGCAATATTTCATCGCGCTCATCTTCAATGTTGATCCAATCCAATTCGGTGTGAGGTGTCATCAACGCGTCAATGCGCCGTTCTGAAAGTCGGAAAACACCATCCACCATCTCTTGTTCAACCGGATCAAACACACCGGTTTGGAGTCCTTCTTCGATGAAACCCTTTACATCTTCTTCCGTGATTGTGGGCTCCGATGTCAAATCGATACCCAATACACGGATACCAAGATTCGTAGAGCCACTCAACAAACGTGTTAGCGGACGAAATAGACGGGTCAAGCCATAAATCATCGGAGACAATTTGGTTACGACATCTTCAGGTTTACTAACCGCGATTCGTTTTGGAATAAGCTCTCCAAGCACAATCGAGAAATAGGTAATTAAGATAACTACAATAAGCAAGGCTAAAGTATCAGCAACTGGTGCCAGCCATTTTACCTGTTTCATAACCTCTGCAAGTGGCTGAGATATAACCGCACCACCAATACCACCGGCAAGGGTATCAATCATCGTAATCATGATTTGAATAGCGGAGAGATATTCCTGGTTTGGGTCCTTGAGCATTTCAAGTGCTTGAGCGGCACCTTTTTTACCCTCAGCAACACGTTGTTCCAGGCGAATCTTACGGGAAGAAACCATGGCAATCTCATACATGGCAAAAACTGCGTTCAAGCCAAAGAGAATGAAAATGAGTAAGATATTGAAAATTATTGGCAAAGTAATCCTTTTTTGACTATGTTTTCTGTTAACGGCGTTGCATAGTTGATGCTATTCTACCAAGCTTTGTAAATTATGTAATCATATCGTCAGGTAAAAAGTCAGTTCTATTATGATAAATAAACTGCGCCATCTCATTTGGCAAGTCAAATCGACTTATTCCACAGTTGTTGTACATAAAACGATAAGGATGTCGGTAATCTGGAGGCGTTTCTATCTCACAGCGACAGAGAGCTCTAAACAAGTAGTTAAAGAAGCCACCATGAGTAATCACAGCCACTCGGTCATCCGTGTCAGCATGCCGATGGCGCAAAAAATCGATTACGCGCTTAGCGCGTGCCGAAACGTGTTGACGGTCTTCTTTACCTCCAACCCACCAACCCTTTTCACCGATTCGATGCTCGAGGCGTAAAAACGGATATGTCGCCTGCAAATAATTCGCGGTTACGCCATATTCCATGCTAATTACAGCTTTGTCACCCACCAACCGTTCCAGGTAAATCCCCCCAACCTCATGACAATCCGGGATAGCGGTTAGAGGCACATCCAAATGCTTAGCGATAATACTCCCCGTTTGTAAAGCGCGTTCCATTAAACTACAGTAAACATGGGTAATGCCATAGTTGCGCCGGTTTTGTTGATCAAGGAAGTGAGTTTGCACTTCCGGGTTATTTTTGCTCAACTCCTTCGCTACCAATTGAGCCTGTAATACCCCTTTCACCGTTAAAGGCGGGTCTGAAACACGGGGATTGTCAGTAAATTCACCACTTTCCCAGCGTGCGTTATTGGTTGATTGAGCATGTCTAATAAAATATAGTTGCATCGTAAACTTTCTCCGAGCGCTGATTATACCTGCTTAATCAAGTTTTATCGAAGCCAAAGTAGAATTGCAAAAGTCAATTTGGTATAATCCTGCTGATTTTAATAAAGGTTTAAACATGTTAGATAAACTCAATGCAATACTTGACCATTTCAAAAGTCTCGAAGACCGATTAATCAACGTCGGCGAAGATTACCAATTAGCGGTTGAACTCTCAAAAGAAAGAGCCGACCTTGAACCCATCGCCAACGCATCAAAGGACTATATCGATACTTTATCAAAAATAGAAGAAACTCAAAGCCTTATTGACATTTCGGAAGGCGAACTCCTGGATCTCGCTAAACTGGAACTCGACGAGCTTATTACACACCGCGATGAGATAGAAGAAAAACTGCGCGGGATGTTGGTCCCTAAAGACCCACGCGACAAACGCAACGTGATTGTTGAAATTCGCGCAGGTACCGGTGGCGATGAAGCCGGTCTTTTTGTGGCAGACCTTTTGCGTATGTACCTTAAATATGCCGATATTCATGGCTATAAAACAGAAATCATCTCATCCAACGAAACAGGCATTGGTGGTTTCAAAGAGGTCACCTTTACCGTCAAAGGTAATGGCGCTTATTCGCGTTTAAAGTTTGAATCCGGCGTTCACCGTGTGCAACGCGTGCCCGAAACCGAATCACAAGGCCGTATTCACACCTCCACGGTTACTGTTGCGGTATTGGCAGAAGTGGATGATTTTGAAATTGAAATCCCAGAATCGGATATCGAAATTGATGTTTACAAATCCGCAGGCGCGGGAGGCCAAAACGTTCAAAAAAACATGACCGCGGTTCGAATCCACCATATACCGAGCGGTATAGTTGTAGCCTGTCAAGATGAACGCTCACAACTTCAGAACAAAACCCGCGCGATGAGCGTGTTAAAAGCCAGACTGTATGAGCTTGAAGAGCAAAAAAGACAATCCGAGCTCGATGAAGCCCGTCGCTCACAAATCGGCACTGGAGAACGCAGTGAAAAGATTCGCACCTACAACTACCCTCAATCACGGGTCACTGACCACCGCATCAATCAAAGCTCCTTCAACATCAATGCTGTCATGGATGGTTACGGTTTAGATGATTTCATCGTCGAATTACAACAGCTCGAAGAAGCTGAGCGATTAGCAAGTTTTGAAGCTGATGCCTAAATTAAGTATAAGCCAAAGTCTGACACTGGCTGAAGCTACCTTACAGAATACTGAAAACCCACAACAATGTGCTCTCATTTTGATGGCGCATGTGCTTAATCGGTCAAAAACCTGGCTAATAGCTAATGACACAGACTGGTTAAGCTCAGATGAGCAAGAAATCTATTTCAGCTATATAAATCGGCTTGCAAAAGGTGAGCCACTTCCATATATTGTTGAAAAACAAAGTTTTTATGGCCTTAGTTTCAAAGTTAACCCAGATGTACTCATTCCGCGCCCTGAAACAGAACTGTTGGTTGACCAGGCTCTATCCTGGTTAGGCGCGAACCCCACGGTCACACACGGTCTTGATGTAGGCACCGGTTCGGGTTGTATTGCAATCAGTCTATTAAAGAATCAACCTCAACTGTACATGACTGCCTTGGATAATTCAGAAAAGGCACTCAGTGTCGCCAACGAAAATGCAAAAATCCATCAAGTGCAATCTCGTATGCAAACTCTCCATTCAGACCTTTTACAGTCATTCAATGGCCAAACCGCGCTGATTTGCGCCAATCTGCCTTACATCCCAAGCCATACACTCAAAAGCTTGAAAGTTAGCGAATTTGAACCCAAACAAGCCTTAGACGGAGGCGAAGACGGATTAGCTCTGATTCGTCGCCTCTTGGATCAATCTCAAACCGTATTGACAAAACCAGGATTAATTCTATTGGAAATCGAAACCACGACTGGTGACCTGGCGATGAACCTCGCCAAACAACACTACCCAAATGCTTCCATCAGTCTTATCAAAGACTATGCTTCAAAAGACCGCTTGGTACGCATTGAGGTGATTTCATGACCAGGCCTAAAATCCTGAGTGCCAACGATCCGAAAGCCATAGAAGAGGCAGTAAACCTGCTTAATTCAGATTCACTCATCGTCTTTCCCACGGATACACTCTATGGTTTAGCCTGTTTGGCTCATTCTGAAACAGCACTCAAAAAAATCTACGAAAGTAAACACCGCAGCAGTAATAAAGCCATACCGGTTTTGATTGCCAATGAAGCGCAGTTAACCATGGTTGCAAAAAACATTTCGCCTAACGCCAAAAAACTCATTTCCGCCTTTTGGCCCGGCAAACTCACTCTCATTCTAAATAAGAAAGAAACACTGCCCCAGCTCCTGAGTCCTTTTGAAAGTATTGCTGTGCGTATGCCCGCCCACCCATTCGCCCATCAACTGCTCATAACTACCGGTCCCCTGGCAGTCACCAGTGCAAATATCTCCGAGCACGAAAACCATGCCAAACCTCAAGAAATCCTAACCGAGCTCGGCAAAGACATCAGCCTTTTCATTGATGGGGGCACTTTGGAATCCACTACAGCCAGCACAATCGTTGATTGTTGCCATGAACCCCCTGTCATTTTGCGTGAAGGCCGAATCTCACAAGCAGACATTCAACGCATCCTTGAACAATAATACTAAAAAAGCACCATTGTAGTGGTACTTTTTTCTAACGTTTTGTCAGCAATCTGTTAATCTTGCTGAGGGGCTGAAGGTGGTTGTTGATAAAACTGGTTTACGGCTCTTGCCTGAGCCAATTCAGCTTGCTTCTTTGCTTTTCGGCGTTTCAAACCGCGCACTAAGAAGAATACACCCACACCCAATGGGATCAGGAACGGCAAACAAACAATAGTAAATTGGATTAGGAAATCAACGATTTGCTGAAAAATATCAATCAAGGTTTGCAGTGCTTCGCGTGCGGTTCCCTGGGGTTTCCAACCGCCAATTTCAATTGGTTTCAATGAAGCTTCAGCCACAAAACTCACCGATATCATTGACATAGAGGCCGATTCTTGCAAAAACTTGATATGTCCCTGAAGGACTTCAATTTGTTCCCGAGTGCGGGTTAACTCACGAAAAACCGCCATTGTTTGTTCAAGATCTGTTGTGTTTTCCATCAGCGTCATCAATTGTTCTTCAGCAGCTTCAAGGTTTCTCAATCTCGATTGTGAATCAACGAAATCCGATGTAACATCCTCGCCATAAACCGATTCTGAAAGAACACCATCTTTTCCGTCAGCTGATAATTGTCTGATACTCTCCATGGCAGAATCCAACTTCTGAGTTGGCACGCGAATGCTTATCCATGAACTTTTGTAACCACCGCTTGAATTTGTTGAACTATCAGCTTGAGAACTTACCACATAGCCACCCAACTGATTCGCCATTTGGGTTACCGCTTGCATCGCTTCAGTCGGATCGGCGACAGAAACCTTCATATCAGCTGTCTTAATCACCAATCGCTCTTGTGTGGAAGTTTGATCATACATCGCTGGAGACTCAGGTTCAGGTACAGGTGCCAGACCCTCATCGGTAACATGATAATCTTCATATCCAGCTCCATAATACGCTTCTTCGCTCTTTGCGACTTTCTGTTGTGCTGAACACGCACTAAGAAGCAAAAGAGCTACTAAACTAAATACTAAAAACCTTTTCTTCATCTTCACTCCTTTTTTTATACACCTTTCAATCTTTGTTATTAAGACGTAGAAAGGCCAATATTGTTCCCTTAACGTCCTAAATTCAAACGTTTTGCTTGCAAGAGCGGTATTCCTCTGTCTTTGATGCGTTTTATTACGGCTTGAATGTCGTATGCGACTCTTTTAAACAAAAAGCTATTTTCAATTGTATCCCAAATAACATAAGATGCATATGGATTTCCATCGCGAGGCTGGCCTACTGCGCCTGGATTGAGAATAAAACGGGCATTAGGTTTCCAACGATCACGCGACTTTGGCTGAAGCAATGAAACTTTGAAATCCTCGGTTTCAAAAAAAATGCAAGGCAAGTGTGTATGCCCCACCAAACAGCCATCCGTGTCAAAATGCTCAAAAACCTCCCAGGCAACCCTGCCTTGATCAATATATTCCCAAAGCGGGTCACGCGGACTGCCATGTGAGAGACAGAGGTCTCCATAAACCAACATTTCAGGCAATGATGCCAAATAGTGAAGTGAGTCTTCACTCATAAACTGCTTTTGCTGTTTTAATGCTTTCCCAGCTTCAGGGTTAAAATAACCAGTTGAAATGACATCTAAAACCGCAGCGTCATGATTACCCAAAATGCAGATAACGTCCGGAAATGATTTTAATAATTGAACACATTCTTCAGGATCAGGTCCATAGCCAACAATATCGCCTAAGCAAACGATCCTGTCAAACCGACCCACGTCCTCAAGAACGGCTCTAAACGCAGATAAATTAGAGTGAACATCGGAAATAATTAGTACACGCATTGTGTTTAAGGCATGCGAAACTCATAAAGCCATTCAGTGCCATCAACCGTTTCAGGCGTTGATTCACCGGTAATGGCAATCCAGGTATTACCTGGTTTGAGCTCAAACAAATTGCCATCAAGATCATAGAAACGAATGGGAGACTTGCGGTCAGGTGTTTTCCAAATTGCTTCGTAAGCCTTTCCATCTCTAAAGATAACCGCGCGTCGGCCGTTGACGTTATCCCATATTTTAATGTCGATTAATTGCGTTTCAATCTCAATATTTGGTGTGTACAGCATGATAAAGTTTGAAAAAGCCAACTGTTCATTGGTATTTCGATCCAACAAAGGAATCATTTCAAAAGTGTTTGCATCTTCAATCCAACGCAGGTACTTTCCACTTTCTTCATCATAAACCCAGTCACCAATGTTGCCACTGTTGATATAAAATCTCACTTTCGAGGCCTCTTGGCCACCTTCAGGCGCTATCTCGTTAAAGACCATGCCATCCAAATTGGGTTTCTCGCCCGGGTCAATACCTCTGTTCTGGACATCGCGGGTAATTAGCTCAGTATCCACATAAAGCCGGGTCACATCACCCCGACCATTATCAAACATGCCCGATGTGGTACCTTCCATAACATATTTGTTACCTAAGGTTTCAATTACTTTTGGTAAAACTTTATTCACATCCCCCCCGGAAAAAACCAAAATACCACTGTATAAAGTTGCCACTTCTGGATCCATAATGCGAACTGAGCGGATTGGCCAAACATAATCCGAATCCTGCCCATAATAAAGCGCCATGAAACGATTTGCGCCACCACCAATCCATGATTCAAAAACAATATCCGCAGCCGAAAGACCACCATGAGGCCGGCCATAAGCCGGATAATTAGGTACTTTCACCAATACGGGCATCCGGTTCATGATTTCAGGGTCTTCCACTTTCAGGCCGGTTAATGGGTTGACATCAACAGGGAAATTATCCGGACCAATGGCTTTAATTTCAGGGGTCGCTG
>CAZTEP010000048.1:0-8260 GCA_964612325.1 uncultured Anaerolineaceae bacterium | reverse complement strand
CAGGAAAGGAAAATTGCTATCAAACGTTTGCTGATGCATATGGGGAGCATAGATATTGTAAATCCCTACAATCTCCGAAGGGATATGTTTAAATTTCATCGTAACAATCAGAGTTATCTGATGCTACTTCAGATATGCTATTTTGTTTTGGATGGCTTGTTGCTTAGCGAAGAGAAAGGCAAACATAAACTGGCAGATTATTTTGACGAACAAAGGATGTCAAGCCTTTTCGAAAGATTTGTGTCTGCTTTTTACCAGAAGCACCATCCGCAGCTATTTGCAGGTACTGCACGAGTAAGATGGGCGATAGATGATGGCTTTTCCGAAGGCTTGCCATCGATGATTACTGATGTCACGCTGAAGAAGGGCGAAAAGTTTTTAATCATCGATACAAAATTCTACTATCGCACCCTGCAGTATAGAGAAATATACAATTCTCGCAGTATTCATTCTGCTAACCTATACCAAATGTTTGCCTATGTAAAAAATAAAAGCCGGCAGACAACGGGGAGTGTTTCAGGCTTAATCCTTTACGCAAAAACCACAGAAACCGTTACGCCAGACTATAGCTATATGCTGAGTGGAAATCAGATTAGGGTTGGGACTTTGGATTTGAACGTAGAATTTCCTAAAATTGCCATGCAACTCGACAACATCGCGCTCAATTATTTTTAGCTTGATTAATTTTCCAATTAATCAAATTATATCCTTGTTACTAGTCTTTCAGAGCGAAAAATGGAGGTTGACACCATCTATACCTTTCGGTATACTAAGCTCATGAGCAATAAACAACGCATCCTTGAAGTCGGATTAAACCTTTTCGCGCAACAGGGTTATGAAGCCACAGGCGTTCAGGAAATTTGCGACCAGGCTGAAATCACCAAGCCCACCCTCTACCACTACTATGGCAGCAAACAGGGCTTGCTGGAAAGTATTCTTGAAGAACGTTTTGGGCCTTTTCTCAGCCTGCTTGAAGCCGCCTGTCACTATCGCCGGGATATTACTCTGAATATCCAGCGTGTGGTTGAAGCTTATTTTCTTTTTGCCAGCCATGACCTGCAGCTTTACCAACTGCTTTTATCCTTGCGCACTGGTCCCTCGCGCAGTGAGAGCCGCCAGATTATCAAACCCTGGATAAAAGCACAGGAAGAACCAATTATGGCGATGTTCAAAGCCGCTGAACGGAATCATGGCAATATGCGCGGACGCTCGCGGGCTTACATGATTAGCTTACTGGGTGTTATCAATGCTTATGTGCAACAAGCCCTGGAAGATAACCTGGAGCTGAATGAACAACTCGCTCAGCAAGCGCGTCATCAGTTCATGCATGGCATTTTCTCTTAAATTTCTTTGCCAATAGCACAACACTAAAAAAACATCTTTCACAGGGAGTTCTATTGACACGCATTCATCAACACAGCATTTTTTATCATATCTACCCACTCGGGGCGCTTGGCGCGCCACATCGAAATGATTTCAGTTCTAACCCAATACCTCGCTTGCGCGAGATGCTGAACTGGCTGGATCACATTCAGACTCTTGGCGCGAATGCCATCTATCTCGGACCAGTGTTCGAGAGTAGCAGTCATGGCTATGACACCGCCAATTATTATGAAATTGACCGTCGTCTTGGCACGCGCGAGGATTTGAGGATTTTCGCCAATGAGCTCAAAGCGCGGGGCATGCACCTGGTGCTGGACGGTGTTTTTAACCACGTCGGACGGGACTTCTGGGCTTTTCGAGACGTATTAGAAAATCGAGAGCGTTCCGCCTGGTGGGATTGGTTCGCTGGCATGCGCTTTGACCAGCGCAGTCCGATGGGCGACCCTTTTAGCTACGAGGCCTGGAATGGCCATTTTGAATTGGTTAAGCTCAACCTAAGCCATCCGGCTGTAAAAGAACATCTTTTTGGCGCCATTGCTATGTGGAAAGAGGAATTTGATATTGACGGTATCCGCCTTGACGCGGCGGATTCGCTCAGTTTTGATTTCATGCGCGATCTGCGCGCCTATTGCAATCAGCTCGATTCTGAGTTGTGGCTGATGGGCGAGGTCATCCATGGCGATTACCGCCGCTGGGCAAATCCGGAGAGCCTGCATGCCACAACCAATTATGAACTTTACAAAAGTATGTGGTCCGCGCTGAATGATGGTAACTTTTTTGAATTAGCGCACAGTTTAAAGCGTCAATTTGCACCTGGTGGCATCTATCAGGACCTGAAGACTCAGTACAACTTTGTTGATAACCATGATGTCACGCGCATAGCCAATCGCCTCAGGCAAAGGGAGCATCGGCCACTCATTCACCTTTTGATGTTCACTGTACCAGGCTTGCCATCGGTTTATTATGGCAGTGAGTTTGGCTTTGAAGGCGTTAAACAATCTGATGACTGGAATTTGCGGCCACCATTTGATTTGCCTGCTTTGGAGACGCATTACGGTAAGACAGCAACAACTTTAGCCAACACATCAAGACCCTCTACTGAAAACTGCGATTTGCGCGCGCTTTTGCAGCAGCTTTCGATGCTGCGTCTTGCCAATCCGTCACTCACTCAGGGAAGCTACCACGAATTGATGGTCAAACCCGACCAGTTTGTCTTCATGCGTGAGCACGAAGGGCAAATGGCTATTGTCGCTGTCAACTGCGCGCCTCAGCCTGTGGATGTGACGTGCACGCTACCTAACCATAAAGGCTGGCGTTTTGTTGACATACTGGATGACTCTCAAAGTTTTATTGTTGATGAGCAAGGACAGCTAAATCTAAACATTCCAGCTTACTGGGGAAGAATCCTAACCAATCAAATGTAGTTTTTTGAGCTTTTCGGGTTTGGTTTTACGGTAAATCTTGCGGAGATTTTTTCTCAATCACCCAAAAATGTGACAGGCCCAAGCGTTGTAAAGGCGTTTTTTCAAGCGCGTAAAGAAAACCACGCAAAGCTTTACCCAATTTGGGCCAGCGCTGGATGATGTTATCATAACCACCAAAAATGGTTCGTCGCTTGATAAATGTCACTGGCAGTCCTTCAAAGAGCTTGAACAGGTCTTTGCGTGTGTAGATTCGCACATGCGGAGATAATTTATCGCGCCATTTGCGGGGCAACCAGTTTACGAGGGGAATATTCCCAAAGCGATACTTGCCGTTTATATATATGCCGTGTGTTTCAAATGGGTAGCCACGATTAGGACAAAAAAGCGCGATTCGACCACCCGGTTTAAGCACCCTCACCATTTCGGCAATCGCCTTTTTATCATCCTGCACATGTTCCAAAACCTCATGGCTCAGCAAAAAGTCAATACTTTCATTTGGCAAAGCTAAAAATTCACCCGCGCCAGTGAAAACATTGGGCGTATAGGCACCGCTTTCAACAACACGCGGAAATTCAATATCCATGCCAATAATGTTGCCGGCCAAAGGTGCTAAATGAGCAAGATACATCCCCACGCCACAGCCATCGACAAAAACGGTGCCCTTAAGTCGGTCTTCGGCTGCTTCGAGAATCATTTTAAGGCGTCGGTCCTGCCCTGCTCGCCAAACCTGCGATGGCTCACCGCGTTCGGCAGCTTTTTGTAAAGTGGAATGAAGATGATGTGTTTTCATAAGTTTTTCAGGTCTTAAATGTTGAACCTTATTTCAATAATATCGCCATCCTCAACGATATAGGTCTTGCCCTCCACACGCAAACGTCCCTTGGTGCGGGCCTCAGCCGTGCTTCCGTAAAGCAATAAGTCATCATACGAAATCACCTCCGCGCGAATGAAGCCTTTTTCCATATCCGAATGGATCGCGCCGGCTGCTTCGCGAGCGTTAGAGCCACGCTTCACAGTCCAGGCATGCACTTCCTTCTCACCGGCAGTGAAAAAGCTAATCACATTGAGCAAGTCATACGAAAGCCTGATGAGACGCGACATTGCCAATTCGCTGATGCCATATTCTTGCATAAAGATTTCCGCGTCCTCAGGTTCTAAAGCCGCGATATCCATTTCGAGCTTGGCTGGCAGCGCGATGACATAAGTATGCGGATGTGGACTGGTATAGGCAGGTGCTTCCTGGCCTTCGCTTTGGTTGATGACGATAATTTGAGGTTTTCTGCTTAAAAAGCCATAGCTGGCGAGGATGCGGTCTTCTTCCGCGCTAAAGTTGTGGTGCCTCAGAGGTTTATTCTCACTCAACATGGTTTGCAGGTTTTTGAAAACATCAATTTCAACCTGAATTTCTTCACGAGGTCGGCTGACCCCTCGTCTGTGTTCTTCAATTAACCTTTCAAGTTTGCGCTCAACCATAATCAGGTCGTTCAAAATGAACTCACTGTCCATGTTTTCAATATCGCGCAAAATATCGATGCTGCCTTCCTGGTGCGCCACAACCGGACTCTCAAACTGGCGCACAACGTGCAAAAAACCGTCCATAGAACTCATCGCGTTAATCAACTGGCCGGGCAAACCGGCTTTGCCAGCTTTACCGTCAATACCTGAAATGTCCGCATAGCTCACTTTGGCACGCACGATTTTTTTTGCTTTATAAATATCGACCAATTTATCAATTCGCGCGTCTGGCACATCAATTGTGGCAGAGTGTATTTCAAGGTGGCCGCCGAGATTTTCAACTGGCAAGTTCGCGCCGGTAAGGGCATTAAAAAGGGTTGTTTTACCACTTTGTGGCAGTCCAATAATTCCGAGTTGCATGGATCTCCAATTCCAATCGCGAGTCTACCCGCATTTTTATTAACGCTTCGATTATACCCCAGCGCGATGTCTTAGACATACAAACTCTTATAAACAAAAAAACATGCTTTTTTAAAGCTGATATAATCAAAACCGTATGTCAAACAGAAACAAAAACACAATGCGTCTTCGCAAACAGCTTACAGCTAAACCCTCATGGCAGAAGCCATGGGTTTGGGCGGTGGCTTTTGTGGTGTTATGTCTGATTGCGATCGCGCTTTATCAAATTCCATCGATTAATCAGCGTGTCTACTACTATTACGCGCGCATTAACGCTCGAATCCATTATTTTTTCAACCCACCCGAGCAGCAGGTTTTTGTGCCGAGTGATAAAAGTGAGCTGACCGATGAGCTTATTGCTAAACTAACCGCCAGCGCGCCAACCCCAACGTTGATCCCCACTGAATCTTCGGTGCCTGTGGCCATCATCGGTGACACGCCGACACCTACCATCGAACCCACCAGCACGCCTGTACCAACGCCCATGCCTGTTAAAGTTTTACTGGAAGGCATTGAACCCGAAGTGCAAGGCTTTAATAACTGCGGACCCGCCAACCTCTCTATGGCACTTGGCTATTGGGGTTGGGAAGGCGACCAATATGTGACCGAAAAAGTCCTCAAACCGCGTCGCGAAGACCGTAATGTGATGCCTTACGAGATGCTCAGCTATGTTCATATGGAAACAGAACTGGGCGCCATCGTGCGTTATGGCGGTAATTTGGAACTTGTTAAAGAATTGGTCGCGAATGGTTTCCCGGTAATTATTGAGCGTGGTTATATGGACGCGCGCGAAGGCTGGATGGGTCATTATGGCATTATTGCCGGCTATGATGATGAAGCTCAGGAAGTCACCATTCCCGACTCTTATTTGGGATGGATTAAGATGAGTTATGAAGAAATAGCCATGTACTGGGCACAGTTTGATGATATTTATATGGTCATCTTCCCCTATGAACGTGAAGCTGAAGTACAGGCGATTTTAGGCCAGCAAATGGATGTGGAATATAACAAACAATACGCGCTTGACCAGGTTACCAACCGGCTTTACACCACCAAAGACCGCGAGCTTTTTTTCGCCTGGTACAGTCGTGGTTCCATCATGATAGAAATGCAAGACTGGTGGGGAGCGGCAGAATCTTATGACCGCGCCTTTGAAATCTACGAAAAACTGCCAGCCGCGGATCGCCCCTGGCGGGTTACCTGGTATCAAACCGGCCCGCTTTTTGCATATTACTATCTTGGTCGTTACAACGATGTTTACACCCTGGCAAAACAAACCATCGAAAAGTCTCCTGGCGCGGGCATTCCCGAAGCCTATGTTTGGTTAGGTCGCGCTGAAGTTAAGCGTGGTAACCGCGCAGAAGCCATCGCCGCTTTCAAGGAAGCCTTAAGATGGCATCCTAAATGGTGGGTGGCCGAAAATGAACTTATCGCATTAGGTGAGCCAATCAATTAAGAAAAAACCACAGTTTAATGATTCAAAGCGCGTTGCCAGTTGACGCGCTTTTTTTCTGGGGTTATGTTTCAAACCTAATTATCAAAGAATAAAGCTATCCAAAAACAAGCCCCTTTATGGTAGTATTCATAGCGATAAAACAAGACTATTTGGAAGTGATTATGTTTAGAACTCGTTTCGCCCCCAGTCCCACCGGCTATATGCACATCGGTAATTTACGCACCGCGCTTTACGCTTATCTCATCGCAAAAAAAGCGCATGGCGTATTCATCCTGCGCATTGAAGACACTGATCAAAAACGCAACGTGCCCAAAGCGGTCCAGGCCATCTACAACGGTTTGGCTTTAGCCGGCATCACCTACGATGAGGGCCCCGATAAAGATGGTGGTCATGGTCCTTACGTGCAAAGCCAACGCAAGGCTATTTACGGCCAATACGCCAGGCAACTAATTGAACAGGGTGACGCTTACTATTGCTTCTGTCAAAAAGAAGATCGCACCGACTTAGGCGAGGAACGAGTTGAAGGTCTAAAGGACCCCTGCCGCGATCTTAGTCCTTCGGACGTACAAAAGAACTTAGATCAAGGCCTCCAACCTGTCGTGCGCCAGCGCATTCCACTCGAAGGTGAAAGCAGTTTTTTTGACCATGTTTATGGCACAATCACTATCGACCACAAGCAATTGGACGACCAGGTTCTCTTAAAATCCGATGGATTCCCCACCTATAATTTTGCCAATGTGGTTGATGATCACCTCATGGCCATCAGTCATGTTATTCGTGGCCAGGAATACCTCAGTTCTACACCCAAATACAACTTGCTTTACGAAGCATTTGGCTGGGAATATCCCGAATATATCCACCTGCCACACATCATCAAAGAAGACGGTAAAAAACTGAGCAAACGCGCTGGGGACCCAACCTTTGAAGACCTGGTGAATATGGGTTACCTGCCCGAGGCGATTGTCAATTACGTGGCCCTTTTGGGATGGAATCCGGGCGATGACCGCGAACTCTTCTCATTGCAAGAGCTCATTGAAGTCTTTGATATGGATCGCATCAGCAAATCAAGCGCGGCATTCTCGATGGATAAACTGCGCTGGATTAATGGCGAACATGTTCGCGCCTTAAGTCCGGAAGCCTTTCATGCGGTGGCCTTGCCCTGGTATCCAGAGAACCTCAAAGATTTCGACTTAATGCAGCTAAGCCAACTCATTCAAATTCGCACCGATTGTTTGGGCGATATCCCCGAAATGCTCAGCTTTTTAGCTGATTTGCCTGAATATGATGTCACGCTATTCGAAAACCAAAAGTCAAAATCAACTATCGAAAGCGCGAAAGCGGTGCTGAGTGCTGTCATCCCCCTTTTAAAAGAGCAAGAGGATTTCAGCAATGCCGCCTTGTTTGACACTCTAAAAACATATGCCAAAGAAAGCGGTTTTAAAGTTGGCACAACAATGTGGCCTATCCGCACCGCGCTGAGTGGTTTGCCTGCCAGCGCCGGTGGTGCTACCGAATTGGCAAGCCTCTTGGGCAAGAAAGAAACTTTACGCCGCCTAAGATTAGGGCTTGATAAACTGCTGGCTTAATGGATTAAATCCCTGCCATTCACCCTGAGAAGTCAAAAAACACCTGGTTCTTACAGTAAGCCAGGTGTTTCATATTATGGGTATTTAAGCCAAAAATCAATTACGAATTCAAGATAGCTGGGAAGTAAATAAACTCATCTAACACACCTTGGGTTTGGTCCCAGTCCGGATCTTTTTCGTAAAGGAAATCAGATGGCGGGTTGGGTTGGGGCACGTTGAAAAAGTTGTAACCAAGGTCAGTAAAATAGTAGCTTCCGTCATCTCTTTTACAGGCTTCCCAATACTGGCCATCAACACAAAGCGTTACAAGCTTTGTAAAGCTGGCTGGTACATATCCTTTTAAATAATTGTGGCTCAAGTTAAAATGACGCAATTTTGGTATATTAGATAATTCTTCTGGCAGCGTGCCTGTCAACCGATTCTTACTAAGGTCAAGATACCATAAATAGCTCAGGTTTCCCAACGTGGCAGGGATTTCACCCGTCAAGCAGTTGTTA
>CAZTEP010000047.1:0-8271 GCA_964612325.1 uncultured Anaerolineaceae bacterium | reverse complement strand
TATTTTTTTGCAAGTCATGTAAGGCTTGTGTATATAAATCAAAAATATGGTCTTTTGATAGTACAAAACCAAGGTCATGCGCAATAATCTCCCACTCAAGATGAAATTGTTTAACTGTGTTTATACGCCATTCCCCAGAAAGCATGCCCATTGTGATATCTTCAAACCCTGTTTTTATTAGATGGTCCCGTAATTGTCGTCCAATCTCAAGCTGAACACCTTGCTTTTTCAATGAAAGATTTTGATAATAACCAATTTCTTTAAAAGAATCCGGATAATCGATACGCGCACCATAATCTGGTTCTGCATATAGGGCTATAAATCCTCCTGATTTGCAAACACGTCTTAATTCTTTTAATGCTTTTAATGTATCTGGAATCCAAAGTAAAAGATATTGGCAATATACAAAATCAAAAGATGCATTCTCATACGGAAGGAGAAGTGCGTTGCCGTTAACAATAAAAGCTTGTGGATTTGATTTATAAGCGAATTCACATCGTTTTAGGTCTAAATCAACCCCATGGAGTTGATGACTGATTTGATAATGCTCATTTAGTAGCACGCCTGTACCACAACCGACATCCAGAATCATAGATTTAGGTGTTAAAGCTGCTTTTTTCTGAATGTAAGCACGTAATTGTTTTGTCCAGAGAGATTGAAGCAAGAAACGCTGGTGCCAAGCTTGATTATCCATCGCTAAATTGTCTGCATTTGGTCCAGAGCTTATCCCAGGGTTCAAGGAGAAGGTTACCAATGCTGATTGGTGTCGAACCAGGAATAATAAGTTCACTATTTGAAAATAACTTTAGATATTTCAATTTAGATTTTGAGTAATGAAGTTTATTGAATGTATAATCTTCTGCTGGGTTTGAAAAAGGCATGTCATCAATTATTGGGATCTGCTTCTTAATGATTATTTGTTCAAGGTTGATGAATGTAGGACTAAAGCTATTTGAATCTTTAGAAAATGCGATCGCATTGATGCCGGCATCAAAAAGTTTTTCTATGATAGATTTGTAATCATGATTTTCATGAACTGGCATGCGCAAACAGGTATAGAGGTCCTGATTGAGTATTTCAATAGTTTTTAATAAATGCGATTTATTTGTAGGATCTGCGTCTAAAATTATGTGGTCGAGTCCTCTGTTAAGGATTTCTTCTAACATATTTGCATTTTCTAAAAAGCTTGGGGTAGTAACGAGGCCACTAACCAACCCCAAATCTTCAAGATGCGTGAGTAGTTCAAACAAATCAGATTTAGTTAAAAAGTCAACATTAAGAAGTATGATGTGAGGTATGCCTGCGTTATAAACTTTTTCGAAGATAACTTTCCATTCAGATATTGAAAGCAAAGTTGATTTTTCGTTTTGCGAGAAATAACAATCAAGGCGATAGGGCGCGATTATTTCAGATTCTTCAAAATTTTGTATAACACCTAAAAAACCAGTAGGGGGTAGGTCTTGGTTATTAACGAAACTCATTAGTGTTGTATAAAAGCTTTCAACATCTTGTATTATTTCATCTTTAGGCGCTTTATATCTCAAGCTTATCGTATTTGCAATTTCGAGTGGATTTTGACCTTGAATCAAGAAATAGGCCATCTCCATAGCTGTTTTGTTGAGGTGTAAAACGGTTGAGGCATTTAATGTCAACACACCGGTTTGGTTATGTTCAACACGAAGGTGTAAGCGATATGGAATGTCATCGTATAATAAGTTGTGGCTGGTGTATAGTCCGCATTCTATTTCATTTATGGGTACATTTTGTAATTTGAAGAAATCTAAGAGTTTTGACATGTCGCTCCTTTGTCAGGATTAATTGGCAGGATTAAATCTTTAATGATTGGCATGGGATTCTGTTTGTCACGACTCATTGGACATCCCCCTCCGCATTCCCGGAAATAATCGCAATGTCGACAAACGTCAGGAGCATTTCGCCTTTCGCGTAGGTTTATAGATGTAGGATGATGCCAAATGTCTTCCCATTCGCTATCGAGAAATGAGCCAAGTTGTTCATAGTAACTTTGACAAGGGATAACCTGACCATCGGGTTCAATACACATATTGTAATAGGCAGCAGTACATCCTTTAATGCCCAGATCAAGCTGCATGGGGTCAAAATGACAATATTGTGTGGGGGTGTACCAAATTAAGCGTTGATCGCTGAAATTTGTATGGGCAATTGCTATTTTTAGTAAATCAGGCAGTTCTGCTTCAGGGATGCCTGTGTTTACTGACCTACCACGTCCGGAATAAATGAGTGCATTTAATCCAATTGTGGGGATTTTTAGTTGTTGTGTGTATTGAAGAAACGCTTTTAAATACTGCGCATTGTCTTTTAACAAGGTGGTGTTGGTCATAAAAAATAGTTTAGAATCAACTACATTCTTGATTCCTTGAATGGTTTCATTCCATGCACCATTAGTCAGAACCATTTCATCATGAATTTTGGGGAGATGAGATTCCAGCGTGATCTGCACATGGTCTAAGCCAGCCTCAATGAGGCTCTGAAGAAAATATTTATTCGCAAGTTTCCTACCATTCGTGTTTAAGCCTGTTACAAATCCTTTTTGTTCTGCGTATCTAACAAGTTTCGGTAAATCTTCTCGTAAGCTTGGTTCACCACCAGTAAAAACAAGGTGCGGAATCCCTAAATCCCAAAGTTTATCTATAATCTTCAGCCATGTTTTGGTATCAAGTTCTGGATAGTTTCGATCCCTGAGGTTGTAACAATGTGCACAGTTATTGTTGCATCGATATGTAATCGCTAAATCCATACGATAAGGCGCGGTCAATTTGGCTGTAAAAGGAAGCGTGTTTTCGAGACCAAGATCACAGATGGGGCAAGCATTCAATTGGGTTGAAATGAGAGTTTCAATACGTTTGCTGGTTTCAAGATAATCTTGTTTAGCTCTTTGATTGCTGATATCAAAGAGCATTGTAAGTTGCTTGATGGCTTCTTTTTCTGATACTTGAGTAAGATATTGCCAAGCCATAATGCCTGCTGTAAGGTTGAGATGTATCATTTTAGAGGCATTCACAACCAGAATACCACTAAAATCATTCTCTAAGCGTAAGTGGATACGTGACTTTCCGCCATTTTCCTGGCGTTCAAATTTGTATATGCCTGGAGATGGTGGAAAGGTTTTTATCATTTATCTTCCACCACCCGCGCATGCACAAGCGCAACCAGCACAAGCGCAAGCACAGGCGCATGAACTACCTCCGCCACCACTCATCCTTCCACCACTTGAACTTGTAGAAACAGGGATTGGGTTTGTCCGGGAGGTAACTGAACTGGTGAAGGTGGTAGGATCGCCAATAACACTTTTGGCCATATTTGCTCCTCCATCAATAATTGAGGCAGCAAAGGCAGCACCAGGCAAGTTAGGCAATGAGAAACTCGGACTGGGACTTGTGTTTGTCATACCTGGCTTAGGACTTGGACCGACCATACTTGGACCAGGCGCAGAAGGAACATTTCCACCAGTTCTAATATTAGGTGTTGAATAAACAGGGTTGTATCGTGCCCACCAGCGAGGAAGGAAAACAGGTTCATCCATAAAGCTGCGTGTTGTACGACCAGAAAAATTTTTATCGAGCATCGTCCATTCTAAGGTGTGATCGAATTGTGCGCTTCTTATTTCTGGTGTTTTAGCATTTTCCACTGCCATCCACGCACGATTGATAATATCTGTGTAGTATGCTTTGGTTTCTGTGCTATTAAAACCTTTCATTTTGTTTTCAACTGATCGAACCAAACTAACCATCATATTCTGTAATTTGGCGCGTTGTGATTCACGGTCATCTTTAACAAAAGCATCAATGAAATCAGTTTCGTATTCATAGAGCGTAACTGGCATGGGTACCGTTGGTGTAATCATCAGAGGATCTTGACGTGTGACAGTAATAGCTTCTTTTTTTAGTAAACCAAAAAGGATCATTGTGAGAACTTTATCTAACGGTTCCTGAAGAAGAATGGCGGCTTCTACAGCTGTTAAACCGCGTTTTATGCCATGGCCTTCAATCGACAGCGAGGGAGGGAGGTAGGCCAATTTTCGCGTATTTAGCGTATTAGACTGTAAACCTTTACCAATAAATATTGCAAATATAAAAATCAAAACAGGTATTATGCAAGATAATGATGGGAGAAAATGCAAAATTCTAGTCAAAAATGAAGGTGTAGATGGATAGTAGTTATCGCTATCAGCATCTGTAGGGATTAATGAAATAGATGATTCTGGGATTGCAGAATCAGGAAATGCTACGCCAAAGGTATAAATGCTATGGGTATCAGCTTTGTTACTATTCCAGTCATATATTACAAGATTATTATCGATTGTTAGGGATGCATGAGCCTCTTTTTCACCTGGCCATCCTTGAGGATAGTAATAAACGCCATCATTAGCACCTACACCGGGAGGAAGGACGATGGAAAATGTGTAGTCAGTATTTCGAGAATTATCAAAATCAGAATCGAAATAATTTGGACTAAATTGGAAGTTGACATAATTTTCGCGATCGGCTTGATCATAGGGGAAAAGAACACCAGTAATACCAGTAACCGAGGCGGTTAATGTGCCAGTGCTACCAGCAGGAATTTGGTTTTCACCGAGTGCTAATTCCGCTCCCTGAACATATGCGGAATGAGAGATTTTGGAAATTGGTCTCCCATCGATGCTTGCGGTTATATTACTGAGTTGATAATTTCGATTTGGTAAACCCAAGTCAACAAAATCAATCGGATGAGCTCCAGAGCCGTTCTTGAAATCCATTTCATAATAGAGGGTTAACGAACCGTCTGATTCAATGATAGCTTGCACATCGTAACGAGTGATTTCAAAATGATAATTTTGCGCAGCTACATTGGAAAATGGGATTAAAAACAGTAAAAAAAAGGAGAGGTAAAGATTGAGTTTTCTTATTTTTTTCATTCGTTTTCCAATCATCGTTTACACAATGGCAATTGATTTAAAAAATTAATTGAATATTTGAGGTTACCATTTAGGTTCTTCGGTTAATTGATAGGTTGTCGCACAATTATGACACTTTACAACTGCAGCGCCATTTGCGACGGATATGTCATTTGCGTTTAATGGTGCGCCACAGCTTTGACATTTAATAGAGTCTAATTGAATCTGACCTGGTAAATCAATGTTGATATTTACAGGCTGATTTGCCAGGTCTTGTTTTTTTGCCTTGGCACCAAAGCGTGTACCAGCATAAATGAAGGCAAAGCCAATCGCTAATCCAAGTACTCCAACGATGAGTCGGGTGTCAGGTACGTCTGGAGCAAAAGCACTCCAGGCAATTAACACAGAGAAAAAGATAATCACACCGGCAACGATGTATGAGATGATGCTTGCAGTTTTCATATCTACTCCTATCTAATAATCAATTAAAATTATACTTTCTTATTATCATACTGACAGTAGATAATATATCTGTTTCCTTAACCTACTTGATTCCGTAAAATAGTGTCGATGAGTTCAAATGCCTTTGCCGCGCCTTCTACGGTACATGTAACCGGGTTTTCAACGACATAGGCAGGAATGCCAAGGGCAACCGTTAAGTATTTATCAAGGCCCTTTAACAGAGATGTGCCTCCGCATAATGCTACTCCGCGGTCGATGATGTCAGATATAAGTTCTGGAGGCGTTTTCTCAAGGACGCGCTTAGTAAGATTGACAATTTCTTCTAAAGGTTGTTGGATAGCATCAACAATTTCATTGGTCGTAAGGCTTACTGGCCTGGGAAGATTCGTAACCTGATCCTGGCCTTGAATTTCCATTGTTTTTTCATCTTCCACAGGTAAAGCGGAACCAATGCGCAATTTGAGCTGTTCTGCAGTTGGTTGACCTATTATAAGACCATATTTTTTGCGTACGGTATCGATAATCGCTTCGTCCATTTTAAGACCGGCAACTATGGACGTTTCCGCACTGACAATTCCACTCATTGAAATTACAGCAGCTTGCGTTGTTCCAGCACCCATTGAAATAATCATGTTACCAGTAGGTGTTTTAATAGGTAAATCGATGCCTATTGCGGCAGCCAAGGGTTGGGGGATGAGATAAACATCGCGTGATCCTGCTCCAAGACCCGCTTCTTGAACTGCACGACGCTCAACGCTTGTAATTCCATATGGGACAGTGATGAATAATTTAGGTTTGAAGAAGAAAGTTGGTCCGGTTACCTTTCGCATTAACTCACGTAAAAAGATTTCAGTAAGCTCATATTCCGCAATGACACTGTTTCGAAGAGGTCTGATAACTTCAATCGAATCTGGAACGCGACCTAACATACCTAAGGCCGTTGTGCCATATTCAACCAACTTCATTTCATCTACAACAATGGCAACGACAGTCGGTTCTTGGATTAATATTTTATTGTTTTCAGCAATTTGTGTATTAAATGTGCCTAAATCTATTCCTAATTCTCGTGATAGTGCCATAATGTCCTCTAAATATTCTCTTTTGAACTAATCGACAATGCTTTAGTAATGCGAAACATTGTTTAATGGTCAAAATATTGTAATGCAATCCGAAGTTTATCTTCGATTGTGTCAGGTGTGTCTTTCGGTAAAGCCTGAACTGCTGCCTGAGCCTCAACAACACTGTAACCAAGATTTATGAGTGCTTCAAGCACCGAATCATCTGTATCACTCATTTTTTGGAAAGTCTCGCCAGGCATTGACGGTACTTTGCCTTGCATATGAATGAGGATTTTTTGGGCAGTTTTCTTGCCGATACCAGGTACTTTACTAAAAAAGGCTGGTTCTTCGCTCAGAATAGCCCGACGAATGTTATCCATAGATAGATTTGAGAGAATTCCCATTGCAGATTTTGGCCCAACGCCACCAACACCTAAAAAATGGATAAACATGTTTTTTTCTTCAATATCGCGAAACCCATATAAGGACATGGCATCTTCGCGAACAATAAAATGTGTATGCAAGTGTATCGGGTGACCAACGCTAAGATCCATCGCGGTGTTATGGGTTACAAAGACTTCAAAACCAATTCCCATGATGTCAATGGTTATAGCGTTATCATTAATTTGGCTTACTGTTCCGCTGATACTGTTTATCATAGTTATCTCGTTAATCCGGAATGTTGATTGAATACTTCATAAAGAATTATACCTGTTGCCACAGATAAATTGAGAGAATCGCAAGAACCGACCATTGGAATTCGAACCATATCGTCACAGAGAGCAGTGAGTTGCGCTGAAAGGCCTTCACGTTCAGAACCAATAAGTAAAAAGGTTTGTTTTGGGTAAGTGAAGCGAAAAGCATCTTGATCAGCTTTATCCGATGTACCAATAATGAATAAGTTGGAATGAATCTTGAATAATTGCTTAAGTAGCGCGTAGGTAACACTGTAAATTGGTACAGTAAATATTGCAACCATTGAAGCTTTTACAGCGACGGGGTCGTATGGGTCAGTGGAATAGGGGAGAAGAAACAATCCAGAAACACCGGTGGCATCGCAAGTGCGTAAAACTGTGCCAAGATTTCCTGGATTTTGAATGGCTTCTATAGCAACCCACGCCTGTTTTTTGGTCGAATCTATTGAAGAAAAGGATTCAATATCATGCCAGTTTTGTTTTATCAACGCAGCAATACCTTGTGGTTTATCTTTACGGGCGATGCTTTGGAATACAGTCGCGCTGACTTCAAGCAAATCAATGCCATGTTCCTTCGTTTTACCAGTGAGCGATTGACCATATTCACTTATCAATAACTCGGGTGAAAAAATGAGTTGCTGGATATTGGCCTTTGAGTCAAAAGCCTGGCCAACACATTTTAAACCTTCAGCGAGAAACAATCCCGATTCATTTCTGTATTTTGCCAGATTCAGTGAGCGTAAAAATTTTATTTGTGGATTGGAAAGTGATGTTATCATTATGAGGTTCAGCTAATCAATCGCTGGTATTGAGCGTGTGAGAGGTGACAAATAGCAATCGCCAGAGCGTCAGCAGCATCATCAGGTTTGGGAATATGTTCCAAATTAAGGAGAAATTTTACCATTTCCTGCACCTGAGCTTTTGAAGCGTTGCCATTGGATGTTACAGATTGTTTTACTTCATTAGGCGTGTATTCTGTTGGTTCAAATCCTGCCTGGCTTAAACATAACGCGATAACCCCGCGCGCTTCACTTACTGTCATGGCTGTTTTGATGTTTTTTTTAAAGAAAAGCTTTTCAAGTGCGCATTCAGAAGGTTTATATTGTTGGATTATCGATTGCAATTGGTCATAGAGATTTGCCAG
>CAZTEP010000046.1:0-8308 GCA_964612325.1 uncultured Anaerolineaceae bacterium | reverse complement strand
GGAACACTTACAGAAAAGAATGAATTGCTTATGGTAAAATTGCACACGATGCCCTATAACAATGCATCATAAAGAGGATATATGAAAAACAAAAAATTCCAATTAGAGACTCTGCGCTGTCCAATTTGTACCAGAGAAGACAAAGGGGAATTAGAGCTTTATAAAGAAGCCTGGTTAATTTGTGAGGATTGTAATCGTCGTTACCCAATTTGGATGGGTTTTCCAATTATGTTAATTGATGAAAGCGATAAATGGCAATCTGTTCCCAAAGAAGACCTCCCTGTTCCCGCGCCATCACCCCATCTTTAGGCACTCCAAAATCGCCTTGAACAATATTGTTAAAAACTTAGAGGCCCCATAAAGGAGCCTCTTTTTTGTGTTTTTTGATTAAGCTATTTCAGTAAACCTGGCAGTAAAGCGTAAAATTCTCCCGCTTTAACCACATCATCCAGAATTACGCTGTCATTCACCGTGTGCGCGGTCACTTCATCACCAGGGCCAAAACCGATTGACGGAATATTCGCTTTACCTGCCCAGTAAATGCCATTGGTGCTAAATGCCCATTTACCAGCCGGCGCGTCTTCCAAACCAATTAACCGACGGGTTTCAAGTCCCGCTTGCACCAAGGGATGGTCTTCATCCACAGCCCATGCAGGGAAATATTTTTCAACCGGGAAAACAAAGCCAGTATATGATGGTTCATCATAAAACAGAGGTTCCACAGTTACCCGATCTTTATACTCCGGTGGAATCAACGCTTCAACCTGTGCCAAAGCCTCTTCTTCGGTCTCGCCAAAAGTCATGCGGCGATCAATATAGATAACCGCTTCATCAGGTACCGCGTTGATACTGGGAGTTTGCACAGTCATATCAGAAACGGTAATTTTGCCTTTACCCAGGAAGGGATGGTCACCCAACGCCGGTTCCATATCGCGAATGCCTGCAATGACAGGCAACAACAAATAAATCGCGTTAATGCCAACATGATTACTGGCCGCGTGGGCGCTAACACCTTTCGCGACCACCTTCATTTCGAGTCGGCCTTTATGGCCTCGGTAGATGTTCATTTTGGTCGGTTCACCAATAATGACATAATCAGGTCTCACCATCGGATCCACTTCAACAAAGGTGTTCGGCGCGATACCATCACACCATTCTTCCATATTGCCAAAATACCAGGCTGTCCAACCATCAAGCAAGCCTAAATCTCGTGCCACCGCCATGCCATAAATCATGCCTGGCGTGGACCCTTTCTCATCACAGGCACCCCGCGCGTACAAAACACCGTCCTCAATCTTCCCTTCAAAAGGATCCCATTGCCATTCGTCCGGGTCACCTATACCAACGGTATCGATGTGTGAGTCAAAAACAATCACGCGTTCGCCGTTTCCGATGCGTCCCAAAATGTTGCCCATTTTGTCAAAACGCACCTCATCAAAACCAAGTTTGCGCATTTCTTCTGCTATCCGCTCACCCACCGGACCAATCATCGAGTCCATGCTGGGGATAGCGCAAATTTCACGCATGAATGATTTCATCACGTCACTTTTTGCTTGAATTCTGCGTTTCACTTCTTGAATGATTTCTTTGTCCACTTTTTCTCCTTGTAAATTAAATTTGTTTTTTGTTATGCAAAAAAGCATTCAAGACAGCGCTTAATGCTTTTTTGCTTATATTTATTTTTAGGCTTTACGTTTGCTAACAAACAAGAAAACGCCCTTACAGACGCTTTCTTGTTTTGATTTTTATGGTGTAGGTGTCATCGTGCGGGTTGGCGTATTGGTCGGCGTTGGTGTAACCAGGTTGACCGGCACAATAAGCAACTCGCCAATTTGAAGGGGTGTAGTAATTGTTAACAGTGGGGTTATGCCCTCACGCTGACGATAACGATTGGTCTCCAGCACAATGCGCTCTTCAGTTGAATTAAAGTATTGCGCCACAGATCTAAGCGTTGCACCGGATTGAACATAATACTCAAAGAGCGTTCCAGGTGCCATGTCATCTGGGAAGGGAGTCGCCGTTGGACGTTTGTACCAGGGTGGCGGAACCAAAATGACCTGGCCAACACTGATAATACATTGCCCTTCTGGAAATTCATTGACATAAATAAGATCATCCACATCAACATCAAACTTGACCGCGATGTCATAGCAATACTCATCCGGCATAACAACATAAGAAAAAGGCCCGTCTAAAGTCGCGGTTGGACCAATCGTGGCTGTTGGAGGTACATCTGTTGGTGCTAAAGTTGGAGTCATTGTGGGCGTGCTGGTGGGGATATCTGTATTCGTCGGTGTAGGTGTATCGGTCGCCAGGAAAGACCAGGCCTTGCCATCCAAAACACCAAAACCCCACAAGAGCAAAAGTGCGAGAATCGCAGTAATGAATATGAAAAGCATAACATAAAGCATCACTTTATTACTGCGTTCGCGACGTCTGTATGAGTAAAGTAAACTTTGTGGTTTTTTAGCCATAATTTATTCCTTTTCGTTTTTCGTGCCCAAGCACGATTTCAAAACAGAATGAGGATCTTGTTAAATATTTCAATCCTTGGCATATCTGCCATTCATTTATATAAGTATACCAGTTTTAAAGAAAGCAAACTTAAGTCACTTCAACTGCCATATCCTGTTTTTTTTCATTTTTTCAGAGAAGGTATAATACAAGCATGTTGAAAATGCGTCAAATTATTTTAATCCTCTTATTATCTTTAGGTATGTTTCTGACATCCTGTAAAAAAGACCGTGACCCTTCCAATTTGCCTACACCTGTGCAAACAAGCTCGGAATACACCGCGGAAACCATGCTTATCCCCCAGGCTATTATCCCAACAGAAATCATCCCGGAAATACCTTTGGCGGCGATGGTCAATGGCGAAGGCATTCTTTTGGAAGACTATGAGCGCGAATTAGCTTTATACAAAGCTTCATTTGCCGATGAAGACCCCATGCCAAATGACGAAGACATCAAACAAATCGTGATCGACTTTCTTATTGAGCAACAATTGCTGGTTTGCGCTGCCCATAAAAACGGTTACACCCTCAGTGACCAGGCTCTGAATGATAAATTTGAGCAATTAAGCAAAGAAATCGGTGGTGCTGAAGCCATGAACGCCTGGATGCAAAACAACCATTATCATTCTGAGAGCTTGTTGCGTTCTTTATCCCTGGCAAGCACCGCCGCATATCAACGCGATCTCATTATCGCTCAGATCCCCGAAGCTGTTGAACAAGTGCGCGCGCAGCAAATTTTCTCAACAAGCAAAGAAACCATCAACGGAGCTGAACAAAGTCTTATTGGTGGCAGCGATTTTAACAAACTTGCCTGGGATCATAACCCTAAAACTGGAGGTGAATTGGGCTGGTTCCCACGCGATTATCTGCTCTTCCCTGAAATAGAAGAAGTTGCCTTTAGTTTGCCAGTAGGGTCACGCTCTGAAATCATTCAAACCGATCTGGGGTACCACATCATCTTCATCATTGCCCACGAAGACGCTCATCCACTCAGCACGGACGCGCGTGTGGCGCTTCAAAGCAAAGCCTTAAACGAGTGGCTTAGCAAAGCCAGGGAAGAAGCCGTTATAGAATTATTTATTCCGTGAGGATTCTTGCGTTTGAGTAGGGTTAGCTTTGTCGTTGTCTGATAACCTCAAACATCAATAAAGCCGCCGAAACCGCCGCGTTTAAAGACTCGGTTTCACCAAACATTGGTATTCTAACCGTCTGATTTGCCAGCCTGAGGCCTTCCGCGCTCGCGCCTTTTGCTTCACCGCCAATCAATAAAGCTGTTTTGACTGTGAAATCTGCTTCCCAGTAACTCGTCTTTCCGTCCATATCCGCATAAAAGACCTGCATGTCATTTAGCACAGCTTCAAGTGCGTCAATACTCCAATTGAGAATTGGCAAGCGAAAATGACTGCCCATGCCAGACCTAACGACCTTCGGCGCCCAGGGGTCGGTTGTGCCTGGCAGCAAGAAAACTGCCTGCACTCCGGCTGCTTCCGCGGCACGCAAAATGGTGCCCAAATTGCCCGGGTCACGCAACTGGTCAAGCAACACAACGAAACTGAGCTCATCAGGCAGCTGGATTTCAGGCATCTCAAACACAGCCATAATACCCTGACTAACTTCAGTATCCGTTAAGTCGTCAAAGACCCTGTCATCAATCTGTAAAACAGGGAAAATCGTGTTATTTTGGCTTGAAATATCTTTTGCCAGCGCGAGACTTTGATTGGATCTTGAACTCAAGCCACCCTTATACGCCACAAGGCGTGGTATCAGACCCGATTGCAATCCATCTTCCACCAAACGCGCGCCTTCAGCCAGAAAAGCCTTCTCTTTGCGCCGTGCCTTGCTTTGACCCGCCAAAGCCCGCATCAGTTGCACATGCTGGTTTTGAGAAGAAGTGATGATATCTGGGTTCATAGTCTATTCCTCAACCTGCAAATTTTCTGCTTTTTTAAGGTAATCTCTAAAATTCCAGGTCGCATAGAGCGGTACGCTCAAGGTTTTCGTTTCTTCGACCCAATTCAATCCAAAATTCTTCAATGACAAGCGTAAGCCAAATTCGGGCTTAAACCGCTTGCAAAACACACGGTAACTTTTCGCTTGCGTGTTCAATGTCGCTTTTGCTTCGATTGGTACTATATGTCTTCCGATTTGCAATAAAAAATCCAGTTCAGCTGTATTGCCTGATCGCCAGTAATAAGGTTTTTCTCCAGCAGCAATGAGCTCAGCAATCACAAAGTTCTCGGTAATGGCCCCTTTAAAACTACCCAAAGCATCGTGCTCAAACACGATTGTTTCGTAATCCAAATCAGCCATTAAGCACAGCAAACCGACATCGCAAAGATAGATTTTGAAAAAGCTTGAATCAGCATAGGCTGTCAGGGGCAGTTCCGCGTTCTCGACTTTCTCAAGCTGATGAATAAGCCCAGCACTTTTTAGCCACTGTAAGGCGTCTGCCAAATCCCTGCCACGCTGACCTTTTACCACCTGCGAAAAGACAAATTTTTGGTTGTCTTTAGCAAGTTGTTTGGGGATAGATTCCCAAATTGCCAAAAGTTTCGCCACATCTTGCGAAGGCGCGTGTTTGGAAAAATCCTGCACATATGCCATCAGAATGCGACTTTGTATACGCCGGACTTGCTCAAAATCATGGTCCGTAACCCAAGCCTTCACGGCTTCAGGCATACCACCTACTGCGTAGTAGTTCAGCAAAGCGCGTTTGAGTGGGACAGAAAAGGCATCCGCTATTGGCAGGTTTGGCGAGTGCGTTTTTAGCACTTCAATTAAGCCAGCCTGCCCATCAGCTTCTAAAAATTCAATAAAACTCATCGGGTACAAGACCAAATGATCAACTTTACCAACTGGAAAAGAGTATCCTTCGAGGTTTAGCGTAAGACCAAGCAAAGAACCTGCCCCAACCACATGTAAATCAGGCATGTCTTCCGCGAAGTATTTTAGAGAAGTGATCGCGGCTGGTACCGTCTGTATCTCATCAAAAATGAGAAGTGTTTCGCCTGGAATAATTTGGTATTCCCCGGAACGCAGACTCAAATCTCTGATGATGCGCTCAACGTTTAAATCATGCAAGAACAAAGATGCCAGAGTTTCATCAGCTTCAAAGTTTAAATACACAACATGATTGAAAGAGTCCTTCCCAAACTGTTTTAGGATATATGTTTTTCCGGATTGACGAATGCCCGTCAGCAAAAGTGGTTTGCGATTAGCGCTCGTCTTCCAGGATAATAAATCATTCATGATTGATCGATACATAAAGCAACTCCAAATCGTCTATGCGATAAGTATAACACAAAACTCATATGACTTTTGGTGTTTTTAGCACATATCTCATATGACTTTTGTGCAATTATGCACGAAACTCATAGGACTTTTGTGTTTATTCTGCTTTTGGTGCGTTTTGTGATGGGTTTTGAGCTGTGACTTTAGTCCAAAATCACTTCATGACGTTCAACAAATATCTCGTCTGTTTCTTTAATGGTCATCATCATATATTGCGGACGGCCCTTGTTTCGCCAATGAGGATAGGCCGACCCTGGGTTGATGAAGTGTTTGCCATCCATCACTTCGTCATACTGAAAATGCAAATGCCCATAGATGATAACATCCGCGTCCGGGTATTTTTGGGCAAGCTGGCGCTGAAAGAACTGGTGGTTATGAATGCGAAAAGTCAAAAAAAGATGCACATAGTTCCAAAACCAGTGCCACATGCTGATATGCCCATGCGCCAGAACGATTTTCAGTCCCCCGACTTCAAAATGATGCTCCATTGGCAGCTTGAAGCCTTTAAACCAATCGCGGTTGCCTTGCACGGCGATCACTGGCGCGATTTCACCGAGTTGATCCAAAACTTCCTGAACGGCGATATCTCCGCCATGCAGGATAAGATCCGGCTTTTTGGTTTTGATATCATCCAGTAATTCAGTTTGTAGGCCTTTAACCCGGTCCCCAACGTGAGTATCGGCAATCAACAACCATCGTTGTTCTTTGTCCATGCGCCGATTATATCATTCCATCTTGTTTTCACCTTTTGGTTGGATATGCAAGCAAATATTAGAAATGTGTTGCCATGATGTCCGTCCCAATGGTTGCATTAACGGGAAATAACCATTTGATTTCTAAATCCACATTGACAACGATACTGCTATTGTGCTATTATATTAGCACTATATGGAAAGGAATTTCTTATGCAACCAAGCATCATCTTTCATCTTAATCACAAAAGTGGCGTGCCAGCCTATCAACAATTAATGAACCAAATAAAGCACAGTCTTCGTTTAAACTTTCTCAAGGTTGGCGATCAACTGCCTACCGTTCGGGAAGTTTGCTCTTCCATACCAATCAACGCGAATACTGTTTTAAAAGCCTATCGTTTACTTGAAATTGAAGGCCTTGTAGAAACCCGTCAAGGACAAGGTACATTTGTGGTAGCCACTGTGGCCAATTCAACGCTTGCCTTTATCGACTTTCAAAATCAAGTCAAAGAACTTATTAATCAAGCATTACAAAACGGCATTTCACCCGAGGAAATTGAAGCTGCTTTTCATTATTGTCTCCAGACATCACAATCAGAGAGGCTCGCATGAGCATTGCAATCAAAACAGAGCAATTATCCAAAACCTATGGCAATAAAACTGCTTTAAGCGATTGCTCAATCAGTTTACCTAAGCAACACATCATTGGTCTGGTTGGGCCAAATGGTGCTGGCAAAACAACGCTCATCAACCTATTCATGGGACTTTTAATACCAGATTCAGGCAAATTGCAAGTTTTGGGATTGGATCCCATAAAAGAATCAAGCAGATTACTTCCAAAAATCGGTTTTGTTAGTCAGGAGAGGGCCCTCTATCGGGACCTTACTGTCTCAGAAATGCTGAAATTTGGAAGAAAGCTAAATCCAGGCTTCGATTCGCCATATGCCCTAAGCTATCTCGAGCGACTTGATATTCCGTTAAAAACCCGTGTAAAGAACTTATCCGGAGGTATGAAGGCGCATTTAGCCATTATTTTGGCTTTGGCAAAGCGTCCAGAATTGCTGGTGATGGATGAACCTTTCGCGAATTTGGATCCACTTGCACGTCATCAACTTTTGCAACTAATATCTGAAACCACAATTGAGGAAGGTCATTCAGTGCTTATCTCCACACATGACATCACCGAACTTGAAAAGGTTTGTGACACACTCGTCTTAATCAACAGATCCAGAGTTTTACTGTGTGGCGATATTGAAACATTAGTGGCCACGCACAGATGGATAACTCTCACACCTGAAGAGGCAGAAAAAGAAGTAAATACTTTACATGTATTATCTATTGAAAAAGCCCAACGCGCCCATCGCTTATTGGTCAGAATCAATGGTATTACAGAATTTTTTCGTATGCCTGAACCTGTTGAAAATGTCAATTTGGAGGAATTAATCCTCGCCTATTTAGCACTTAACCACCAGGAAGTGGAATCTCTCAATTCTAAACTTACTCATCAGGAGCTCCTCTTATGAAATGGCTTACCTTACGGCAAAATAGTATCGCAATCATCATCATGACTGTTTTCTTATTGTTTTTTGGTATTCTGGCAATTAATGCCGCGACATCTTTAAGGGATTATCCTGCCGACAAATCACTTTTAGCAACAGCGCTCGCCCAGTCTTATCCGGTATCCATTGTCATTACTTTACCAGCCTTGATGGGCGCGTTCATCGCGGCACCATTGATTTCCAAAGAAATTGAAAACAACACGCTCCAACTAGATCGGAAGAGCACACGTCTGAACTCCAGTCACTCCGCGAA
>CAZTEP010000045.1:0-8370 GCA_964612325.1 uncultured Anaerolineaceae bacterium | reverse complement strand
AAACTTGAGGTGTTTCCCATCTTTAAGTTGTCTTAGCCCCAATACCTGACAATGACGACTGCAAAATAAAGCGTCCGGATTTTTATTGCCGGTTGGTTCTAATTGATCAACAGCATGAAGTATGCTGGGGATTTGCTCAGAGCACAAATGGTCAAGCAATATTTCTTTATCAATTTTTAAGGTAGGCAACAGCTCCAAACCAAACAAAACCTCTTTTGCATAATCATTTAGCCGTTCTATAAAGGCATCAGCCAATTCTGTTTTGACGGTTAAACCCCCGGCCAGAGGATGTCCCCCATATTTTTCTAATAACCCATCACAATGGCGTAAACCTTCAATAAGGTTAAATTCTTCTATAGACCGCGCAGAACACACAATCGAATCACCATCAATCACACCGACAACCGTTGGCCGATATACACTTTCCACGACGCGTTGCGCGATTAACCCCACCAAACCTCGATGAAAATCTTCATTCGCCACAAAAAGCGCAAGTTGATCTTTATCGGCAGCCAAAGCTTTATTCAACGCAATATTGCGACTTTCATCAACCAGATTCTTACGCTTATTATTAATATTATCTAACTCCTGAGCATAACGCGCTGCTTCATAGAGATCTTTACTAATCAAGAGTTGATAAGCTATGTTCGCATGTTCTAAACGACCAGCAGCATTTAATCTGGGTCCAATGCCAAAACCGATGTCCCCGGCATTAATATTTTGTATTTTTATCCTCGAAACCTGACATAAAGACATAAGGCTTTGCCTGGGTTTGGTTTGCATCAATGCCAAGCCGCGTTTTACCAAACAGCGATTTTCGCCAGTCAACTCTGCCACATCCGCAACCGTTCCAATTGCCACCAAGTCAATCCATTGGTATGGGTCAACATTTGGGATTGGATAGCGTTGCAGATAAGCAACAACCAACTTCCAGGCAATGCCCACGCCTGCCAGTTCTTTGAATGGATAGTTATCTCCCGGGCGGTGTGGATTAATAATGGCGTCAGCATCTGGCAATTGCTCAGGCACCTGGTGATGATCACTGATGATCACCTTCATGCCCAATTCTTTCGCGCGAGCGACTTCAACAACCGAGCTGATGCCACAATCTACCGTAATAATCAGCCGCATTCCTTCAGAGGATAGTTGCTCAACAGCCTCTAAATTCAGGCCATAGCCTTCATCAAAACGATCAGGGATGTAAACGCGGGCTTCAATGCCAAAAACCTGAAAAAACTCATACAAAATCGCTGATGAAGTAATCCCATCTACATCGTAATCACCATAAACCGCAATTTTATGCTTATTGCTGATGGCCTCATGCAAGATTCCAACCGCCTCATCCATTCCGGACATTTGAAAGGGATCTTGATTTGTCGGAGAAACTCCAGCAAGATATGCTTCGGCTTCCCAACCTGTTTTAACACCGCGATTATAAAGTAACTGACGCAAAAGTGGTGAATAACTTGATAATTCTTGATCTACATTCTGAGGAATAGCTTCAGCAATGACCCATTTCTTTTCTAATCGTTTTAGTTCTGTCGGCATTGAGTTGTCCTTGTTTTTGTTTATTGTACCTTTTCGAAGCTTCTTTTTTCAACAATATTCAAAATATCAACTCATTACCTCACATTTCCATCACAATTACTGTAAAATTGAAGCATGGAAAATAAAACATACAATCACATATCAATCAAAACAGACATTCTTGAAAGTGAAGTTGTTAGACGCGCCAAAGCGAATCAAGAAGCAATTGTCGCCCTTGAATCCACCGTCATAACTCACGGCTTGCCGGCAGGTGAAAACATTAGTTTAGCACGCGCCATGGAAAAAACCGTGCGCGAAAACGGTGCCATCCCAGCCACAATTGCATTGATGGACGGTCAAATTCGTTTAGGGTTAAGCGATGATGAACTCATTGCCCTCGCTACACATCCCTCCCCACGCAAGATAAGTGTACGTGATTTTGGCTTCGCGCTTGCCAATCGTTTAACTGGTGGCACCACAGTTGCCGCGACCAGTTTCGTAGCCACGAAACAAGGGGTGCGCGTTTTCGCGACAGGTGGCATTGGCGGTGTTCATCGCCAGGCACCTTTTGACGTTTCCGCTGATCTAAACCAGGTCGCGCAATCTCCTGTATTGATTGCCTGCGCCGGTATGAAAGCTATCCTTGATCTTCCATCAACAATGGAATATTTGGAAACACAAGGCGTGCCAGTCATTGGCTATCAAACAGATGAGCTGCCTGCTTTTTATTCACGAACAAGTGGTATCAAGCTCAATCAACGCGCTGAAACACCTGCTGAAGTTGCCAGCATCGCGTACGCACATTGGTCACTTGGTTTCAAACAGGGATTGATTTTAGCCATTCCCGTTCCAGAAGAAGCAGCAATCGCGCGCGAAGAAGTTGAAGGTTGGATTGAAGAAGCTTTAGCCCAGGCCCAACACGATAACATTCACGGCAACGCGGTAACCCCATACCTGCTTGATAAAGTTAGCCAAATCAGCCAGGGTCGCAGTATGCAAGCCAACATCGCGCTTTTAATCAACAACGCCCGTGTCGCAGCTCAGGTCGCGAAAGAATTGAAAACGCTCTTCACTTTCAGATTGCCAGAAGAACATCGTATTTAAGATTTTTTTAGGTTTGACAGATTCTGTTGCGTTATTTGTTAGCTAAGGCGTTGATGTCTTGCTCGGAGTCTGCGTTGGAATAACGGTGTTAGTTGGCATTGGTGTGAGTGTAACGGTTGGTGTGATTGTGGGGGTGCTGGTTGGCGGATTGCCTAAAACAATGAAATGCCCCGAAAGCACCCAGCGATGCCCCACAAAAAAGAGTAACCGATATTCTCCCGGCTTCCATTCATTGGCTTCCAATTCAAGTTTAGCCACGCCATATCCCCCACTGCCCCCCTGCCAGCGCCCTGTATTCGCATGGAGCAACTCTTCCCCCCTGTACCATAGTTCAGTCCACTGCACACCAACATCCATCATGTTGTAACTATACGTGCCATAAATGGTTTTTAGGGGATTTTCAAACTCTTTTGCCTTTTTAATAGGTTGCAAGGCATCATCAATTTCTTCAGAAAACACAATTGTGCTCAGCGCGAAGTTATCTCCAGGGGTAACAATCGACTCAAACTCTGCAGCCAAATTACCTGGTATAGATGGCGTATTGGTCACCGATGGTGTATTTGTAATGGTCGGCGTTAAAGTAATCGTTGGCGTTAACGTAATGGTAGGGGTCAACGTAATGGTAGGTGTCAGCGACGGCGTTAAGCTGGGAGGAAAATAAGTGTACATAATGCCTTCACCATAGCGACCATTCAGATAAGCAAAAGCTAACAGCAACAAGGCAACGATAATGAAACGAATTCCGGTTTCGATAAGCTTCCTTCGCTTAGTAAAAAAATTCAATTTTTGCGCTTCAACAATGGTTTTCCGCGCCCGAAAAATCATCACCACCCCGGCAATCGCCGCGATGATGCTAACAGTAAAAACAGTAGAACGGATGTCGATGTTCATACCTTGATTATAGCTGTTTTAAATGAGAATAATCTTGTAGCTATGAAAAAAATCAGCAGCCAATGGTTTCCCGGTTACTACGCTTGCCACGATTGCGCATTAAATCCAAGAGCTTTGGTAGAACATGTGTGTAAAGCGTGTAAAGAAAAGGCTTGTTAGGATAATCCCAGGCACCGATATGCCGTGTAGTGAGGCCATTAAAACCTTCTTTGAAACGATAAACGCCCCAAAGCGGGTCGCTTTCATCGAAAACATCCGGCGCCCCCCACATATCATATTGCTCACAACCGAGTTGCTTTGAGAGCCGAATCGCCTCCCACTGCAAGAGATAATTTGGCATCAGTTCCCTATACTTGTCAGTCGACATGCCATAGAGATAGCGCGAAACCTTGTTGAAATGCATTAAAAACAATGCGGCTATTGGCTCCCCCTCAAATTCAGCGATTAAGATATGACACATTTCCGCTTTTATGAAGCTCTCCCACAGCTCAAGATAATAATCCACACCACGGATAACAAAATCATCGCGCACAGCTGTATGAGCATACATATGATACAACATTGGTAAATCTTCAAGAACTCCCTGCCGAATAGCTACCCCACGGCGATTAGCCAGGCGAATGTTGTAACGTGTTTTTTGTTTCATGGCAGCTAAAAGCACATCTTCATCAGCTTTTAAGTCAATGAAAACTGTGTTTTTAAATTGAATTTGATCCTGCGAATAAAGCCAACCGCGGGCTTTGAGCTGAGCAAGCATGGCATGACCATAATCACATTCAACTGCCCCATCATCCCCAGGAATGCCATAGCCTAAAGGAATATCGGGATCAATTTTGAGAAAAATTGCCCGTTTCGATTGAGCAAAAGTTTGTAAATCATTCAACACACGCGTGGCCAGGCTCTCATCTTTCCAGTCGAAAACAGGCCCTTTGGGAGCATATAAAACCCGCAGTTTGAAAAAGCCAAAGCTTATTTCGCGCTGAAGAATCATCACACAGGCCTCTGTCTTTGCCTCTTCGTCCTGCCAGATAAAGTTTTGTGGAGTCCAACCATTACGAATTTTGGAGTCTCCCCACTCAAAAGTTTGCAGAATATGCGCTTCTGGAAATGATAATAAAAGTTCATTCCATTGGCGACGGTCACCCTTAAAGGCTTGCATGCTCGTCGCCTCCGCGCCGTTTTTTGAGCCAGCGATATGCTTTATATAGCAAAGGCATATAAACTTTCACAAAAGCAGGTGCCGTACGGCTAACCTTGCCACCAAAACCACGTTTAAAACGATACACACCCCAAAGACCATCAGAACGCTCAGTAAATTGTGCTTCTAACTGGTCTTCGCTTGCGTCTGGAATGCCCCAAAGATCATAAAGTTTCGCACCTCGCGCCTTGGCATAGCGTATTGCTTCCCATTGCAAGAGATAAGTAGGCATTAAATTGCGGTTTTCGTCATCAGAGGCCCCATAGAAATACCATGCCCGCTCACCATGTATAAACAGCATCAGATAAGCTAAGGCTTTTTCTTCAAATCTTGCCTTGAGTAAAACACATTCGCCTTTTGGAGTAAAAATGTCAAACGCATTTTGATAATAAGAAAACGCATGCACCGCGAAGCCATCTCTCGCGCTGGTAATTTGGGTATGCTCATAAAACCCACTTAAATCATCACTTAGCTCAACTTTCACCCCTTTTCGTTCAGCCAGACGAATATTGTAGCGAGTTTTTTGTTTCATCGCAGCTAAAATAGCGTCTTCTTCCAAACTGATATCAATCAAAATTGTTGATCGGGGTTGGATGGTTTCTTCATCGATAATATAAGTTGGAAACTGTTTTGCTAAAGCGTCCTGATCATAAGGCTCTTCTAAATCACATTCGATTTGCAAAAAGACAGCCTTTCTTTTTCGACACTCATCTTCGATTAAGGCGCGCATTTCTTCCCATGCTGAGTCTACAAGCGTCATTTTTGGCACATAAGCTACTGTTAGACCCAGTACTAAAGCTTTAAACAAGACCAAAACGGATTGATTTTTGGGGCCATGCAAACGAACAGGCTCCCAGTCATAGAATGCTTTAAACGCGCCCCAGCTATCTGTTTGCAAAATGTGGGGTGTTGTGTTTATCGGAGAAAAAGTCATCGGTTAACGGCCCTTGAATCCCAAAACCGAGCCAAATGTCCGCAAAAGAATGTTGATATCCATCCAAATATTCGCATGTGAAATGTAGTAAAGGTCGTACTCTAACTTTAGAGAGGTTTCCTCAACGGTTTCAGCATAACCCTGGTGGATTTGCGCCCAACCAGTGATGCCAGGCTTTACCAACATACGCGTGCGATAAAAAGGCACACCATTTTGAAAAATTTGGACCAATTCACTGCGTTCCGGTCGTGGTCCAACAAAGCTCATCTCACCTTTTAGCACATTAATCACCTGTGGCAATTCATCAATGTGCGATTTGCGCAAAAACTTACCAAAGGGTGTTATCCTTGGATCTTCTGGGGCGGTCACTAAAGCAGAACCGTCTTCTTCTGAATGCGGTCGCATGGTTGGGAACTTGTAAATAGTATATGGCTTGCCACCCCTACCCAAACGCTCTTGTTTAAAAATAATGGGCGTATTCGGCGTAAAAAGAAGCACTATAGCGATAAAGGGGAAAACAATAATCAGAGCAATCAAACCAATTAAAGCTAAAAACAAATCCAGTAATCGTTTAAAAATGCGATAAAAACCACTGTTAGGTTTGCGATCCAAAAAAGAACGGATGACCCAATCAGGTTGCAAGAGCTCAATTGGCACCCTGCCGGTTAGACTTTCATAAACATCTTGCATGGTACTCAATTCAAGTCCAGCCTCCTGCGCATCCAAAATTTCAGTAAACATACCGGAATTTAATTGATGGGTAATCGCAAGGATTAGGTCACTAACCCCTAACTGCTCAACTATTGATTCCATTGTTTGGTGATTTCCCAAAACCGGTACGCCGTGAATTCTTGTGTTCAGTTTCATAGGATCATCATCAATCAAACCGATCAAATTAAACGGCATAGGATCCACTTTCTGAATTTCCCGAATTAAATCAGTTCCAGCTTTTCCCGCGCCAATAATCAAGACCCGCTTTTGTTGACTCACCGCTTTAAACAGCTTAATAAAAATCAAGCGCCAAATCACAGTCAATATGGAAGTAAAAATGATAAAAGCAGCCACGCCAACACGCGGTAACGACATCGGCGGCACTAAGAAGTAAACAATCAAATAAGCACCAGCAGCAACAAACAGTGCAATAACCACGCCCTTCAGGGTTGATTTAAATTTGCCAGCCTTACCTAAATCATAGGTATCAATGAGCAAGACAACCCAAATCAATGGCAACAAGTAAAACCAGGTATCAACTCTGGTTCTAAAAAACTCCGCGGTAAAATCCAACGCGTCAACACGAGCCCAGATATAAAGAGCGAGGATTAGTGCTAATGTGCCAGCAATAATATCACCTAATATCAAAATGAACCGTTGTTCAGAGTTCTGAAGTCGAAATCGTTCATAATGATTGTTAATTCGCTTCGATGTCATTTACTTTCTCCTCACTTTTTGCCTTTTGATGAAAAAACACCTACCAAAAAACCTGCGGCCCACGTAAAATGCATTGTTGCAATTGCCAAAGGTACGCCCAAGACAAGCGCCAGATTCTTATTTTTTATCCCTAATGTCAAACCTACAACAGCCAAGACCAACAAATAAATCGCGATTATGCCGATTAACACCCACAAAGCTGGTTTAAAGAAAATGCTCAAAAGTCCCAAACCAAGCAAACTTAACATAAATGCTGGTGGCAAAAACTGTCGCCAGCGAATGCTGCTTGGGTAACGCTTAAGCATTTGCACTTTCCAAAACCCATAGGTCCAATACTGTTTAGCAAGGCGATTCAAATTAGGTCGCGCGTAATATTGGCACCTGATTTGAGGGTCGTACCAAATTATTCCTCCGGCTTCTCTAATGCGGGTATTAAATTCATAGTCCTCATTCGCAATCAGACTTTCATCAAACAGGCCAACTTTATCAAGCAACTCACGCTTAAATGATCCATACGGCACAGTGTCAACAATCGCTGCAGTATCGCTATGGCGATATTGCGCATCGCCAACCCCCACCGGATGAGCGGCAGCTAAAGCGATTGAGCGTGCAATCCAGCTCTCATTGGAGGGCATGATATCCCAGCGACCACCAACATTATTCCCTAAACCAGCCTCTAAGGCCTCTACACAAAGTGCTACATAATCAGTTTTCGGGATTGAATGCGCGTCCATGCGCACAATAATCTCCCCGGTTGAAGCCAGTATGGCTGTATTCACCCCTGCTGGAATAATGCGCTTTTCGTTGTGCACGACACGCAACTTGAGATCCAGATGCGCGCTTTGATAATCCGCGATAACATCACGTGTGCGATCTGTTGAGCCACCGTCCGCAATCACAATCTCCATTAAGTCAATGGGATAGCTTTGATTGGTAAGTGAATCAAGCACCTGATGGATGGTTTTTTCCTCATTCAAACATGGAATGACAACAGAAACCGTTTTTTGCATAGACTTTTAGAGACCTTAGTTTCGTCCCTGACGGATTAACAGCAGTGCGATTTATCTTCTTTGTGAGGCATGGACACAATGGCTTCAATTTCTACCAAGCCACCTTTGGGTAAACCAGCCACTTGCACCGCGGAACGAGCTGGCGGATTGACAGTAAAGAATTCAGCGTAAATCGCATTAACTTTGGCAAAATCAGCCATATCCATCAAAAAGACAGTCGTTTTGACAACATTATCAAGGCTTGTCCCCGCGCTTTCAAGAATAGCCTGCATGTTCTT
>CAZTEP010000044.1:0-8430 GCA_964612325.1 uncultured Anaerolineaceae bacterium | reverse complement strand
TAAGCCTGTGGTTAACAACATGAAAATCTACTATCTGCATATCGTTTGGAGAATGTGTGTGTCTACATATCTATAGCATGGATATCGTATTGCCAGTGCCTTTTTTGGATGGAGCGTTTTGTGATATTCAGTTGTTAAGGTGCTGTTTTTACATTCTTGCCAGGCAAGTATTTGATGAGCGCGTTTAGTTCATCGATTCGGCAGACCAGGTTGGCGTGGTGAGAGAGTTATCAACAAACACAATTTAATTGTGAGCCTGAGCAAGAAATAATATTGTTACTGTTTTATTTCCTTTTAACTTATATTGGACGTAAGAAATGGCATTTGCCATCTTCGTCTTCTTCAGTTTCAAGTATTTCACATCGAACGCGTTGGCCTGCGGTGAATCTTCTTCCATGAGCATGCTTCTTTTCAATGAACATATAATCAAACATGTAATCTTGATGTTCACTTCTGCAGGTGATTACATCCGGGTCGTTCACATCCTCAATTATTACAATCAGCTGTGGACGTTGGTAAACAGGTTCCTGAACTTGCTTTACATCATCTTCTTCGGGACCATCCACATAGCGTTGATAAACGTCTATGGGTTTTGGTAAAACTTTTCGATAGGTAAACCCGTCTCCTTCCATATTCATGTATGCAAATTCAGCCAAGTTGTCTTGGTTTTCGTTCCACCTGTGTAGGATTTCAAGCTCTTTTATACGAGGAAGATCTTCGAAGTTATGGTATTGAGGATTGTCTATCTTTGATATTACCCAATCGGAAAAACGCTTTTCATATTTATTTGAAACGGCATCATCAATTTGAGCTACCTTTGGGGTTAGGTCAATTATGTCATCACCAAACATTTTTTTGTATATATACCTTATGTCACGTATTATTATTGATGTCTTTTTTTGTGTAATCCTAACAGCACCTAAACCGTATGGCTTTCCCATACCAATGCGCAAACAGTTTTCTGGCTTTGCGCCAAGACGCGCTAACCAGAGCATACAGCCTAATTCAACTTCGGTTAGGTTTTCAAAGCGAATTCGTGTCTTAAACTGTCTGCCCGGGGCAACAGGAGCAATCAAGGTTTGCATGTTTTGTTGAACCTCATCACCCTCTTGACGAGCACCCGCGGTAAAGTTTGGGGTCTTACCCTGGCTCCAGTAAAATTTATGCCCTCGGATATGCGTCTCGTTTACATTGTTGTTATAGTTTTTTAACGATCTGCGATCGTTTGAGTCTGTTTGCACAAGATAAAGTTGGAAAGAGGTTGGTTTTGGACTACTTAGTACTTTTGGTGTTACTAGATCCGGCTGTGTGGATTCACCGATGATGGTAGCATCCTCAAAAAAGATTCGACCAGCATTTGATGCGGTTTTTCCATTTATTGTTTCCACATAACCAAACAGTCTTTGTGTTAGATCTAAACCGCGTGGTTTCAATTCTCCAGGAATTAAATCTTCCGGAGTGTTAAGATATGGGATCCTGGCTAAAGCACAGTGAGAAAAAGTAATTAATCTTCCACGTTCACGCAGGAAAAAAACTGGTGTTTCTTGATTGGGCTGCAATACACCCTCTGGACCAAGCAATGGGTCTCGACTTTCGAAATACGGAACGCCATCAGTTTTATAAAGTTCAACAAGTTCTTGTGGAACCTCTATTTCTTGTGCGTTATTATCTTTAGGGAAGATAACAAGTTCTGAGTGCTTGTTTCCCATAGGCCCTGAGATGACTAATGTCCCTGTGAGTGAGCCTGGGAAAGGAGCCTTTCTCACCCCTTGTAAGCGCATTGCTTCAGACCAAATGGGAATACCGTTACGCGGTTGTGTAACAAAACCTTGTTGAACAGCTACAGGTGTGAAAAAGATTGGAATATGTCTGACTTGAGGTGGATCTCCATTATCAATGTCGAACTTGGCAGCTCGTAAAACATTATGTTCTACTTTCGCAAAACTGATCGTTTTAGTTAGTCCATACTGCAACGAAGGTTGGATGTACCAATTGTTTCCGCGTTTGTACAAAAAGCCTGCTTCAAATTTTGGTGTCAGCTCTCGCCGGTTTTGTCGCTTGTTTATACGTTCATCGTAAAATCGCTGTCGATAACTTACGCCATGATTAGTACTGTCAAACGAGCGATACATCATCTTTTTACCTGTCACCTCTGAGATTTTGGAATAGGAGGCAACTTCAACCAAAGTGCGGAACATGCCCCGCAGCGAACTGCCCGGTATAGTTAGTGTGTTATTGTATTCAAAGAACTTTGCGATCTCTTGCTTTTGATCCTCATTTAAATCGGCAAAATTCATTTCCCCGAAAATTTTGTATTGCTCTTCAGTTAGCATTCCACGCACATAAAGAGGTGAAAGGGTTGTGAACTCAAGATCAATGTAACCGGATAAGCCTGTGAACATGCTTTGGTCGTATTCCGGCGCGTCATCAGGAATCGCAATTGTTTCAGGCAATCGCACAAAGTTGTAAGGTGCATTTGCAATTCTATCATTATCGGTGGGGCTAACATGTTGCAACATTATTCTCCTCCTATGCTTATGCCAAGCAATCTGCGGGCATAAATGTGGTAATTACCTTTGTCTGCATCGCGCTGACTGGTTTTGGCGTAGTAACGCAGCTTTAGAACAGGGCGATGAATCTTTTTGTCTTTTTTAACTAACTCTGACTCTGAAACAGGTAACACTTGACGAATTCCGCGTTGACCCATCTCAACACAAGTGAAACCTTTTGGACACCCTTCTGGTTGTGGGTATGCAATTTTGTCGCCCCAGAGAAGATAGTTACGGTCGAAGCTAAAGTCATCACCTTGATAGTCTTCTTTCTCATAGCTTTCAAAAGCTTTAATAAGCCCTTCCAATGTTTTGATGATACGCAATTCGCGTGTTTCATTAAAAAGGAAAGCGCGCAGGAAGGCGCTATCATTGAATTCAGGTGCTTGGGGGTAAATCAACTCATCATCGATAACTTTTCCCCACAATACACCATCCTGGAAGTAGGCTAAGAGGATATCGCCGTTCTTCGCGTTTTTTTGTAAGAAGCTTAGTATAATCGATGTACCCTCTGTTGGGACTTCGAGTTCGTTTTGACTTAGTTTATTAACTGGCGTGTTTTCAGTCATGAGATTAGTCCTTTCTTAGATTAAGAACCAAGGGCACTTCAGTGGTTTCTTTAGGTACGGTTGAGTTTGTTTCCCAGGTTTTTCCATTATAGGAGACTTCAGCACTCAGACCCTGTAATAAGCCTCTCCCGATATTTGCACCACTTCCAACCGTCAAATCACCATACCAAAGATCCTTTAAGAGATGCAAAAGGAGATCAAAATCATCATCTGTTGCATCACGAACCATTAGTTCAATGCGAACAGTTTGCCCGGGAATCTTAAAGATGGCTTGTTCACTAAAGAGCTTTGTTTCTGCCGCGCCACCCGTAAAGCGATCGATAGCGACGCGAGATTGGATATATTCACTGTTTTGGGCGTTTTCAATAACGCATTCTTTGGCAATCAAGCGGCTCTTTTTTTTGGGTTCTTGTTTTTCTTTTTTGTTAGCCATCTTTTCGTCTTCATCACCAGCCTGACCAAAGAGATCGCCTACTCTTTTATCTGCGTCATCTTCAGACAGACTCTGCGCGATTAGGATCTTGCGAGCGCGATGCCTCAAGACACCAGCTAATGAGGTTCCACTGATTATGGGTTCTTTATTCTGTGTACCTCTTCCAAGCGAATTACGTTTGAGAGGTGCAGTATCCGGATTCCCTTCTTCACCAGGGTAGAGTCCTTCATCGGAGCGAATAAGCAGGCTGCTTTTTAATGCGAACGTTGCTTTTAGTTGAATAGTTTTTGGTTTTTCTAAATCATTAGGGAGTTTAACATCAAAGAGGGTTTCAAAATCTGCCCATTTTGTTAATTCCTTCCAAAACGTTTCATCATCCAATTCCGTGCTGTACTTTACCCAAGAGATAATTCCTTCTTCTCTATTTATTTGGTCCTTGTTATCTTCGTTGCTCAATCGTTGCTTGCAAACTTCGCTGTTCATTTGGAACTTTCGAGCCTTCCAATCAGAGAATGTACAAAAGCCAAAACCTCTTGTTGTCTTTGCACCGATTTGGATTTCATCATTAATCATGCTGTTGATGCATACGAGAAAAGCCGTTTTGATTTCTTTTGCTAAATCATTATCTTCTGGCACAATTGGTACAAGAAGTTCAATGTTGACAGGGAATACCGTTCCTTTTGAAATAATCTCGTAGTCAAATTTTTGGCCATCCATTGCCGTACGGTCAGTTGCCTGGATGGTGACACCATCTCTAAATTCAATATCACTTAGATTGTCAGCAATGCTTTCATCAAAAATCACATAACTCTGTTTTGAGATCTTTTCGTCATTAGCAGAGCCAAAAAGGATATCAGCTTCCACTCCTTTTTGTTCAAGATGATTACGAATAACACCCGCTAAACTGGAGCCACTCAGTAGCGGTGCATTTGTATCAAGATCTCGTAAAATGGTAATGTCAGTAAACCCATCCTTATCACCCGAGCCAAGGATAGCAGGAGAACTTAGAATAAGGTTTGCTTTAAGATAGTAAATTTCAGATAGGTGGCGCGCATTTTGCCATTGGCTAGTCATTTGAGGCCTCCTTTTGTTTTTTTCGCTGTTTGATGGTTTTCTTCGCCAGTTTTTCGACCAGTTCCGCTACATAGAGTTCGGCATCACCCTGACGAATCCTGTTGAGGGTTAAAGTACTTAAACCAGGTGCCTCGGTTGGGGTTTGGTGCAACCTTTCTATCCAACTGATTAGAGACACCCCTTGGTCTTTTAATCCGCGAGTAACTCTTGCTTTTTCATACTGCATTCTTGCTTTAGCTCCCAAGCCATCAAGCAAGGTTCGCAGATGACTTAAATGCAGACTCTTTCTACAAGAATTAGCAGCACGCATCAAATTTGAAAGCTGGGCATTGCTTGGCTGGCTACCTTCAATATTTAGATTTTGCAAACTCGCTTCAAGGATCTCGCGCAATTTAGCTTTTGGATATTTCATTTGAACTTCGGGTATTGTTTCAAAACTTAATGTGATGTCAGGAAGCAATATGCCAAATCCAGGTTCTGGAAACTGGCGTACCCACTTTTTCCTGACCAAATAATTGACAGCATATCTTCCAAAGCCTTCTTTAGTGCGTTCTCCTAAACTGCCCTGCAGTTTTAATGCTTTGGGTACCGTTCCAGCATAAACATAAACACTACCAGCTTTCGCGGCGATAACTTGAGGAACAGGCATACCCCATTTACGATTGTAACCACCTATTAACACAGTTTTCACAAATGAGCGTGCTGGTTCAAGCCAAGTAGAATTATCCGATTTAATTAATGGTTTTAGGGAGGGTTGTCCATACTGATCATGGAAAATAGCTGGACTTAATAGGGTTAACGTAAAAAAATCAGCTCCATCAACAAATTCAGACCTTTCAGCTTTCATCTCTATAGTGTTGTTTTTTATTGTCTGGTCATCATCTCCAATGTAAAACCCATCAGTCTCACACCAATTAGCCTTTATCACGATTCTTTCTATACGGCATCGCCCATAATTAGCTGATTTTGAACGCCCTAAAGTCAATACGCCACCATTTTTCAGGCCAATTTCATCAGGAGATAGTCCCTTTTCACCAAGCAGAATAATTGCCCTGAAAGACTGTCCTGCAGACAAAGCCTCATAGGTAAAAACTTTGCTGTCTTCTTCTTTAACAATCATCCTCGTTGTTGACATGATATGCACATTTTGCTGTTTTTGAGACTCGGAAATATGAATATTCCCATTCTGATCCAAGGGATAGAAAAAGAGTCCAGAAGGATTCACTGGTTGAGACATCGTTGGATCTTCATCAATTGCAAAGTCGTAAATATCCAAAGTCGCATCGGCCAGCGAACTCTTTTCACAGCGCCACGACAGAGGCAAAGGCAACATACGCTTAGTGTCAACACCATCTTTATATGCAGGATAAGCATTCAAAAACAAAACATCGGATTCATATAAAAGTTCTTGCATTACTGCATCAAATTTGTCAGTTCGTAAAAGCTGAGCAATAATTGCACCCCGAACAACAGAACCCGGAATATAGTCCATAGCCAACGTCGTGTTTTCCCCACCTGAAATCGCTTGACTAATAAGTACAGGCTGCTCAAGCACTAAATCAAATTCAATGGCTTTCATTTATCCTCCTTAATAGTCTTTTCAACTGAGTCAACGAAGTTTTTAACATGTCTTTCAAAAAAAACATCATCGCCATTCATCGAAAGTGAGCACTTTACTTTACCCAAGCCTCTTGTTCTGTTAAGGCCAACTCTTCTAACACATGCGACAACAGCACAAAGAAGGTCCAAATCAGTTTTTTCATAGGCTTCGCCACCAGAGTAATAAAGTTCAGAAACTAAACTGTTCCCTCTGTTAATCACACGTATAGTGCGCAAACTACCATCCTTTGCTACACCTTTGCTGTCCCCTGTGCTTTCAATTGCTGTTTGGTGGCGAATGCGACTATAGCTTTCTTTGTTTACATTAACACGTTGATGATATTCACTTAAAATCTGGCCATGGATTGTCTGGGGTTTTTCATCATTTATGCGCTCGAGCAGATTTGCCTTCTTTGTTTCAAATTCATGTATTTCTTGCGCACGGATCTCATCTGGGAAATGAGCGTCGCCAATGAACAACAGCGTTTCGTCCAAGCCATCTCCCGGATTGCCAAATAACCGTTCAGCTGCATCCTTAATGTTTTTTGTAGCATATTTTCCGAGACCACAAATAATATCCGCGCAGGCTTCAACCATCCAACCCTTCACGGTTTTACCATTAGCCATCGGAAATCCTAAACGATCGTAAAGCAACTCTTGATCCACTAAACTTGCCAAACCTGCGCCACTTCCAAGGCAGGTATCTGATAATAATTCGACGGTTAGTTTTATCTTTTTCATACGCCTCCTAAGCAAGCTCCTTGTAGATATCTTGAATCTCAAGAACATCAAAATAGGGGCATCGATTATTATGCCAGCCAATTCCATATCTCAAGTTTATTTGATTAAACATGAGGTAATTAACGATATGCGCTACTGACAATCGCAAATAGTCCCTCAGTTCTTTAGCCTTATTACGAGGGAGACGGTTTATCTCCTCAAAAAGCTCAAGATAATGAGGCCAGGTCCTCCAGCTTGAATCTAAATCAGGCATATTCATACCTTCATTCAAATCTGGTATAAACAAAGGACGCATCAATAATTCGCCATTTTCGACCATATACTCAGTTTGTCTGATTTCAGATAAAGACCCTTTGATGCCATTTAGACATATCTGCCAATCGATAGTTGGTAAATCTTGCGCTTTAATCTTAGCCTGAGAAGGCGAGACATTTTTATAGTATTCTTCCAACTCTTGTTTCAATTCCTGACGGAATTTCTTTGCAGAACTCGCCAGCTGATTTGACAGTTGATAAGCAGGGTAGACCGGGAAATTTTTCTTGACAATACAAACACCTGCTTTACAGTTATATTTACTGCCATCAGATAGGGATTGTTTTTGTGCCAATTTAAGATAACGAACAGTAAGGTCAAGCGCCAGGCTGCCATCACATATTAGCGTCATGTCATCTCCTCCCAAAACAATGGGGCGGATTGGAAGGATCAGGTTCCCATTTTTCTCATAGAGATTTATTTCATCACCACCAGATAGCAAGAGACTTGTACCATGGAGATTAAGAATCAGGCAATCAAGAAGTCCTTCAAACGTTTTTTTACTTGCAATCTTAATGGAGTCTGAAAAACCTCTCAGCACATTTAGAAGCTGTTCGTTTTGACCAGGTTCCATGTATTTGTTAACTAATCCTTTTATCTTCGTACCAATGTCATTACCGTCAATATGCACAATGCCTATAAGATTTTTGTCGCTTGTTTTCCCCGTAATATGATCCATATCTTCAGCATAATAAAATGTATAGGCATTGCCATCAACTACCCGTCTAATTTCCTTCAGTTGATCTGAACCAACAGTTTGCTTTGCGAGTGCTTCACAGGAAAGAGGGGTATCATTACCTTTTCCCAAGCTTTCCAAAACAACAGCTTGGGCAGAGAACAAACATTCTTCAGTAACCCCCAATGAAGTCTCATATGTCCAAGCATCACCTTCGGCTTTAAGTTTATCTAACTGCTTAAAAGTCTGACTAATAATACCATTTTCCCCACCCAGGATATCATTTTTATCATCAAATTCTTTGTGTGATACAACCAGGCGAAGTCCTGGTGCTTTTTCGATCACGATTTTGCTCAAAGCTGATGCGAATTTTTTCGCTTTTTCAATGTCATTAAAAATGAGAACCGCATTTCCCCCACCCCTGTAAACAAGTTCTTGAAACAATTTATTCTGTGCTGGATCCAAAGCACTTTTTAC
>CAZTEP010000043.1:0-8474 GCA_964612325.1 uncultured Anaerolineaceae bacterium | reverse complement strand
TTTTTTAATATCTTCACGAAGCGCTTCTTCAGTCTCGTAATTACCAATTTGTTTTAAGAGCTCGGGCGTTAATTCAGGGTTTTGTAACTCTTTAACTTCCTGAAGATTCGCAGTAAATTTGACCGTTTTGCCAGCTAAACTTTCATCTCGTGCATCATCAGCAAAAACATGTTCAAAGTTGAAGCTTTTCCCTGCTTTTTTGCCGATAAACTTGCGATTGAAACCTTTGAAAGGCCATTCGGAATCTCGCGTGTTCTCCTCTGATTCAATAAGGACCTGTTGGGGTGTCTCTTTAATGAGTACCGAATCTTCATCTTCGGTTGCTTGTGTATTGATGCCTTCAAGTGTTAAGTAGACGACATCGCCTTCTTTGGCGGCGCGCTCAACAGGCACAATATCCGCAAAATTACGTTTGATATTCTCGATCTCTTTTTCAATTTCTTCTTCTTTAACCGGTTCAGGCGCATATTCTTTGTTCAATTTGTCATCACCGATTAAAGTGACTTCTGGCTCCAACGGCACCACAAATTCAAAGACGGGTGGTTCATAGCTGCTGATTTTTTCGAGATTGCCAGGACCCCAGGGTTTAATTTCTTCTTGATCAAGGACCTTAGGGTATTCCTCTTCAAGAAGAAGATCAACAGCTTCTTGAATGATACTGGCTTCGCCAACGTGGTTTAGAACCATGTTATAGGGTGCTTTTCCGGGTCTGAAGCCTGGAATGCGCGTGCTTTTCGCTATTTTGCGTGCGGCACGGCGTTTGTATTGATCCAGCAAGTCCTGTTCGAATTCAGCGGTGATTTTAACCTGATGGTCATCGGTGTATTCTTTGCTTGTTTTCAAAATGTACCTCAATATTACTTTAGCTTTATTTAGAAGTGGGGAAAGAGGGGCTCGAACCCTCACGCGTTTCCGCACATGATCCTAAGTCATGCCTGTCTGCCAGTTCCAGCACTTCCCCTGAGCAGAGAATTATAAGCGTTTGGATGGTGAACGTCAACAAAAATACATTTTCTAAAAGCATGCGAAAAAGAAGACGACCTACCGTGCAAATTTAGTTGTAGAGGCTTCTTTAATGGTGTATTATCCAATAGAGATACGATAAATCTTCATAAGATCTTCAATGGTGCAGCGAGATTATGAAGCATTAATCAACGTTCTAAAAAGGAGACCAATGAAAAAAACCAAACTTATCCTTGTCTTACTCTTACTTGTCATGATTCTTTCAATCGTGCCAAAGTCTGCCACTGCTCAAACGCAAGTTGTCAATTGCGGTACTAACAGTGATATTCAAGATATTCTTGATGATATTACTGAACAAAGTGTCGCAAAATGGATTCGTGACCTTAGTGGTGAAAACTCGGTTGTTATTGACGGCGAAAAATATACTATAAAGACACGCTACACATCGGAACTCTTCAATCCTGCTAACCAATACGCTAAAGCTTATCCATATCTAACACAGGAACTCATAAAATTAGGATTTGTGCCTGGTGTAACTCTGCATGATCATGACTACTCATTTAAAAGTTATGCTCCAAAAAATCTGGATAGAACAATTCCTGATCCTGAACCGATAGAAATTGAAGCGGTTGGAGCTAAAAACCTGGTGCTTACTATTCCTGGACATGGACCAAACGCGCATGAACAGGTTTTGATGACGGCTCACTTGGATAGTACCAGTAACAAGCCACAAACTGAAGCTCCTGGAGCGGAAGATAATGGTAGCGGTGTGGCCGCGTTGATGGAAGCTGCCCGTCTTTTCCGATACTACAAATTTGACCGCACCATCAAAATCATCTTCTTTACAGGGGAAGAACAAGGCTTGTATGGCAGTGAAGCTTATGCCCAAGACTTTCAACATGAAAGTGATAATATGCTGGGTGTCGTAAATTTGGATATGTTTGGATATGATGCGGACAAGGATTATTGCATGGAATTGCATGTGGGTACCATGCCAGAATCAAATGTCGTTGGCAGTTGTTTTTCAAGTATCAATAGTAATTATAATCTTGGCATCAAGATAGAATATTTGACAAACGAAGCTATTCGTGCCTCTGACCATGCCAGTTTTTGGGATATTGGTGTTGGGGCGGTAGAGATATTAGAAAACTATGCCACTCACGCTGCTTCTTATGGATGTAACGGCGTTCGGGATCGCAACCCTAATTATCATAAGACAACAGATTTAATTCAACATATGTACATGCCGGCTACGCACAGAATTGCTCAGGCTGGGGTAGGCACCGTTGCCAGTATGGCGGGAATGATGGGGAAGTGTTTCGATGGAGATCCTCGCCTAAAAGCGACAGCGCAAACTGATAGCATTAAACTTACCTGGAATGAAATACCTGGGGCAGGTGCATATCGCATTTACAGAGGAACCAGAACTTGCGCTGGTGAGATGACTTTGTTGACCGAAGTGACCACGAACAGTTATATTGATACTGATATTTTGTACGATACGATGTATTTTTATCAGGTACAAGCAATTGAAACTGATGGTATTTGTTTCTCAGAGTTGATGAACTGCGCTACTGCGAAAGTGCCTTCACCAGAAGAGCCACCTGTTTATGACTTTTACCTGTATTTGCCTGTGACCCTAAAAGACGAATAACAGGCGTATTCACATTATTCCCATTACAAAAGAGGTTGTGCTGCTTTGTGGTACAGCCTCTTTTTTGTTGGTAGATTAGATGCCAAATTAATGCGCGTAGTCACTTATTAATGAGAAATTAGATAGTTTTATAATTTACCAGACAGGGTAGTCGGCGTGCCTCTCTAAAATACTGAAATAAACAAGAAACCGGTTCGGTCATCATATTAAGATGAAAGCTTTTATTTCTATCGATGTTAGCTGCCGGTTTTATTCTAAACAGTTTTGGTATTAAAAAGATGGACAGATTTCTTCACTGGACGGATGAAGTAAAAAATCTCACTGTATTTCGACGCTTTAAAATTGAAAACATTACGCGCTTCAATTATCCAAAGGTGGTCCATAATACAGAGATAAGTGAGGAAAAGACTTATTGGCAATGCGAGAAATAAAATTGCCAATAAGAAATTAAAAAATTCAATAGCACTTATTAACAAAAAAATAGCGGTGGAAAGGGCGGTAATAATGTGGTATCTGAATGAATATGCCGCCAAACTAAAAAATACTGAGCTGAGTATGTAGAGGAGAACCATTAAAATAAGTGGCGAGTATTCAAAAAGGGTTAGTTTTCGACCGCTCGTAATGAAAAATCCTACTAAAACGATTGAGGCGATGGACAAGTTTAAGAGAGAGACCAAGTAGCTTAACCAAACTTTTTTAGTCTTCTTTAAAAATTGAATTATAAACAGACAAATCGTACCGACAATTACTGGCCAAATGGGATAGGCCATCAATAAAATCATTATCCCACCTTCAACAAAGCTGATGAGCGGAATAGCTAAGAAGGGTAAGAACAGGAGAATGATGATAAATTTTGCCCAGCCTACCCAGTTCCGGGTATTAAAGTCTTTTGGTGTGATTATATTAATGTTTCCCATTTAGCACTTTAAAGATTGACATCGGCATTTGTTAGGTTAGAACTAAGTCCAATTATAGCTTAAGAAACAAAGCAGGAATTACTTAATGCGCGTAGCCACTAATGAGTTAAGAAGGTAATGAACGATTTAGACAATAAAAGCTTTAAAAATGCTTTAGATTGATGCAGCGATTATGAAAAGTCTCAACTATTAGAAATGCTGCGTATGTAAGCCCTATAATATTGCGTGTAGCCACTTAAGCAGTCGTATTTAATAAGAGCAATCAACGCTTTTCAAAGTTTGAAAGAATAGTCCTTAGTGGTAACTGGATACTTCCGCGCTGACTCCACTCTAAGATTAATTTAGGCTCGATACCAAAAGGTTGCAAAACCGTTGCGCCTGCTTTAGCCAACAGCTCGATGTATTTTGCTTTGTTTATTTGCGCGTATTCAAGCTTAGCGCCCAGGTCCCAGGGGAAAACATCCGGCTGGCCTTTGGTATATATGAAACGCACGCGTTGACCGGGTTTTATCGTTTGGCCAGCTGCCTGCATTTGACGTGCAGCGCGTACTGATGGGGTGGTCGCTTTGTAAGCCTCTAACGCGTAGCTCACCTTGCCATTTATCACTAACCCACGCAAATCAAGCTCCTTATTTTTTAGCGTGTTGAGGGCTTGATTGTAAAAATCAAAGGCTTCACAGAGGCGTTGTTCAAGCTCAGAACGTGTCTTTGCTTTGGCTAATATCTGAATCATTTCTTTTTGCACGTTGGTAATCCAGGGAGGGGTGTCCCGTCGGCGCGATTCAATGCCACGCAGCTTGATTTCACCACTTTTAAAGATGCCAAAATAACGGTTGGCAATTGGGACGCGATGATCTGTTTTTGAGGGTAAGAATGCAATCCATCGATAAATGCCATCCAGATTAATGGCTAATCCGGTGCGTTTATTGATGTTCGTGATGAGCTCGTTGAAGTGTTCAGGTTTGTTGCAGCCTTTCTTTTTGACCCACAGTGCGTCAACATACATGTGCAGCACCTCAAATCCCTCTTCTTCCGCCACCTCTTTGGCGCGCAAAAGGACCTCACGGCCACCTTTAGTGACGGATTCATGGGCTTCGATGCGTCCATATCGGGCGTTTTTGTATCCTAAAAAGCCAAAACAGACTACTAAAAGCCATTTGAGCGCGTTGGCGCGTTCTTTTAGAATGGCAACCTGGGGGTGATTGGAGGGATATTCACGGGTTTTTAGCTTGATGGCAACGCGTTTATCGTATAAAGGTTTGAGCGTGGCTGGCACAATTCCTAAATCAGGACTGGCTGGTTCGAGCACATCCGGCAAGGGGACTTCTGGCGAAATGTTGCCATTGATGATGATAGCCGGATACATTGAAATAAAGTCTATCTGAGCTACATCCATGTGCAAGCCAACTTTGGGTTGATAAACCATGCCACCCCGGTCGGATTGAATGAGTTCCATGCCGGTTTTGAAGGCTTCTACCTGGCGTTTTTGATAAGGCACCAGGATATCGCGTTGTAAGGCTGTGATGACTTGCATGGCAGAAATGCCCTGGCCGGGGGAAACGCGCGCGGCTTTTTCGATGGGCAGGGTGGTGACCCGCGCCATCTCCAGTGTGCCGGCCAGGCTGTAATCGGACCACATCATAGCGGATTTTCGGTCTACGTGACAGCGCCCAAACAGATGCGCTTCCTCCGGACGAAAAATGATGTGGCCATAGGAGAAGTATGTAGTCTCTTTTTGCCAGCGCACTGGACGGCTGGTGTCGCGGTTGAGGTCAAGGCGAATGCCTCGCTTTTCGGACTCAGAGATTAAAAATGGAATAAGCCAACTGTCACCCCAATCGGTGACGAGAATATCGGGGTTGTAGTTTTGAAAAGTTTCTTGTAGCGTTTTGAGGAAACTGCCGGTTTCATCCAGAGGAATTTCGTATTGAAAACGATCAGAATGAAGTAAAAGCTTACGCACTTTTCCGCGTAGTGGGTCGCAGTCTGGAAAAATCTCCATTACGCGTAAAGGGGGCAGTGCGGGAAACAACTCCCAGCGACTGTTGAGCGTTTTGATGTCCTGGATGGAATTGTTTTCATCTACCTGTAGCTCACACAAAGCCAGCGGAAAAGCACCGTGTCGCGCCAGATAGCGTGTGCCAATGCTTAGGTCGGCATCGTACCAGGTGAGCTCAGGAAAGGCATCTTCTATGTCGCGAAAGAGCTGGGTTTGGCGCTCTGGACTTTCAACGTCTATTTGCAAAACATCCACAAATTCATCCAAAAAAACATCCTGTTTTTGTGTGCGGCTAAGTTGGATGACGCCTTTTTGCTTGCTGAGACGTTTCCAGAGCGCGCGCAGGTGAGACTTTTTGCCGGCCGCATAAAAACTGAGCGGAAAAGCCTGCTTAAAGCAAACCCGACGGTCATCGTGTTCGGAAATGAACCAGAGGTTAAGGCCTCCATCGCGGTTGAGGTAAAGGTCTAAGAGCCAGGCTCTAAGGGTACGCAGCCTCATGGAGCATCCTCAAACGTATCGTAACTGACAGAGGGCTGATTGCTCACCTCGGCGATTTGGTAATGCTTGATGGTATTTGTGCTGGTTTTTTCTTGCGGTGTGGTTTTGTCTTGCACGTTGCTTTGAACTGTGGCGAGTGTGGCATCCAACAGAGTGATAAAACGGTCTTCTTTGCTGGCATCAAGCTCTTTCTGGGGATTAATGCCTCCATTTAAGGCGCGCTGGGTAGCTTTGAGCTGTTTGTAAACTTCCAGGAGAATAGCGATTAAATACATATCTAAAGGATAAAGGTTTGAAGCGTAAGATGCTTCGGCTAAATGCAGGCGCGAGAGTACCAAGAGTTCGTCTAAAAGGGTTTGATCCTCTTTGCGTAAGGCGCGTTTAAAGCGATTTAGCGCGGCTTCTTCTTGTTGCCAGGTTTGAGTGATTGATGCAATAGTGCGTCCCATGATGTGGTCTCTGTATCTTTCCTCACTTTTTAGCCAAACAAGCTACCTTGAAAGTTATGCGCGTTTGCTAAAGACAGTGGTTCTTCCCAATAGAAATCGGCGCTTTCGCGTAAGATGTCCATCAATGTGGCACGTTCTTGCGCAATGGCTGGAATAGGTTTGGCACTGATAACTACCGGTACCAGTTTACTAAGTGTGCTTAGACAGTTTAAGCTGCGTTTAAAAAGGCGCTGGGCGTCAACAAAATCAACATCTTCATCAAGAAATGTAGGTAAAAGGTCTAAAACCAACACAGCTTGTGTGGCTGGTGCAGTCGCAAGTGCTTCGAACATAGCCAGTGTTTGATAGCAGGTAAAGGCGCGTGAAAGGCGTATCTTGTTCATGGCGGCTACTGGATCGTGTGTAAACGGTCGCAGGTGACGCGCCACAGCATACATATTTGAGCGATTGCCACAATCCAACACGGTTATCGTCTGTTTCAGACATAACACAGCGATAAGCTTGAGCATTTTATCTGTCAGGGCGTGTTGTCCGACCAGGACGAACATTTTGACGTCTAAAGGCATGTTAAAGGGTGCAAGAGCTTGTTGTTCCATACCTTAAATTATATAGAACATATATTCTAATGTCAAGTGGAAATGTTTTTCCGTTACTGGCGCCTTGTCTGTTTTCAAAGTTTTTCTGATATCGATTTGGCATAGAAAAGGAAGTTTTGAGTATAATAGCGCCGGATTTATACAATATACTTGGGAGAGAACAACATGGCAATAAAGAATCTTGAATCTGGAACGACGGTGCGCAATCGTTTGTCACGTGGGATTGTGTTGGCAATTCGTCTGTTGATGGCGCAGGGGGAGCCTAACGAAGAGAGTTTTGATAAAGTTGCTTTTATTATTTTAGCCTTGGAAAAGATTTATGAGTCGGTGGATGTGAGTGCCATTGCCTGGGAAAAGCGTGATTTTTGGATGAAAGCGGATGCTTTTAGGCGGGAATGGGAATGGTCGCTTAATTGCGCTGAGCGTTTGCAAACGGCACTTTTTGCGAAAAACTGGGTTGATGTTGCATCAGAATTGATTGTGGTGGGTCAAAAATTGCATAAAATACAAATTTCACCAAAGAATCGTATTGGCGAGCCTTGGGTGGGTGCATGGCAGGTTTTAGAAAAGCGTAAGCGGTAATCACGCTGCGTTGTTTTGTGAAACCCAATCAACTTGTTCTGATTCAATTTCTGTTTGCTGTAGATCTGTTCGTTGCAGATTTATAGAGAATGATTTGTTGAGTAATTGACAAAGAAAGTATTTCGATCTCAATTTTTCCAATGTTGTGATGCAGCATTTGATTAGTTTTTGCAGGGAGGGGGAGTGCTTTATTATGGAACTTTCATACGTTTAGAAAAAATACTTTATGGTTACGATAAGTATCATTATCGCAAACATAAAGTAAATGAGAATATATGCCATAATCAGAAGAACCCTACTGAAATTTAACAAAAATAATAAAGAAGGAAATGATTATTTGCGCATCTTTTTGTCAGCAAAGACTTCTTCTCTCATAAAGGAAGTCATTAAAAAAGCGCGACCGTTTTCTGATGAGTTTTCAAAAGAATGTGCCTGTCTTTTAGTATAATAAAGCAATGGTAACCGCTTCAAAAACTATTCAAGACGTCATAAATGCTTACTTAGACGCGGTATCGCTATCTCGCAGTGAAAATACGGCAAGAACCTATCGGAACGCGATGGCCATGTTTTCTGAAGTATTAGTCTTTAAAGGTTTGGAGCCTGATAAGCTTCCAGTATCTGAGCTAAAAGAAGAAGCCATAGTATGGATGGCGACTGCGTTAAAAGACTTTTCACCAGCGACTGAACAAGTTTATCTTACCTCTACTGTAGGTCTATACGAATACATCGCTGGAGAAAATCTCGCAAACATTAATTTACCGCGAGTGAGATTATTAATTAAGCAGCGTGCGCGCCGTCCCGGCATTCGCCTAC
>CAZTEP010000042.1:0-8487 GCA_964612325.1 uncultured Anaerolineaceae bacterium | reverse complement strand
AAAATGAGAGTTAATAGCAAAAAGAGAATGAGTTTATTGATGCCAATTTGCAACCTGGGAAGGACTAAGCGCGTAAGGTAAAAAAGAACCGGATAAAATGCCATGCCGAGGAAGTACGCCAAAATCCAGCGGTGCAAAGTCTTGAGCCGTTTCCAACACCCACCTAAACTTAGCAAAGCCCAGCCTGGCAAAAGTTGCATTATTAAGGTGATAATAATGAGTTTGAGTAAAGTTAAAAAGGTCATTCTAAGCCCTGTTTCTCTTTAGAAGTTATCTCTCATTATAAGCTATTTACGCTTCAATTCACCCAACAGATTAATAAAGTCTCAGTTTCTCACTTTAATTCATAATGGCGTTTTCAACAGTAAATTTTCCTTCGCACTAAAACTTGAACTCTTGTTTGTTATCTTAATTAGTTGCCCTGTCTTAAGAATTAAAAAAGACGCTCGTCTGAACGTCTTTTAATAATTAAGTTAAGCAAAACACATGAAAGCTGAAAGGTTTCAGCTTCCTGGTCCCCCATCAATTGTCGCGATTCTTTCAGCCCTCCCTAACGGGACACTGAAACAACCGTCAACCGCTCTTAGATTTTGATCTCAATATCCACGCCAGCAGGCAGGTTGAGACGCATGAGCATGTCGATGGTCTTTGAATCGGGCTCAAGCACGTCAATCAGACGATTGTGGGTGCGGATTTCAAAGTGCTCGTGAGAATCCTTATCGATGAAAGTTGACCGGCGTACGGTGTATTTCTCGATGCGGGTGGGCAGAGGCACGGGGCCAATAACCTTGGCGCCGCTGCGTTCCGCGGTCTCAACGATGCGCTTCGCGCTTTGATCCAAAATGCGGTGATCGTATGCTTTAAGTCGAATTCTAATTTTTTGTTTTGCCATTCTTTCTTCCTGTTCATTCGTAATCCTCAAAGATTACGTTATTTTATCCTAATCTTCCTAATATTTTCTTCATGTACGCGTCAGATACCTGAGCGTAATGTTTGAATTCCATAGTAAACGCGCCACGACCTTGTGTGGCAGAGCGTAATTCAGTGGCGTAACCAAACATTTCTGAAAGGGGTACTTCAGCATGGATGGCTTTAGCATTGCCATAGCGTTCGTCCATTCCCAAAATATTCCCAACGCGGGCATTCACCTGGCTGATAACATCTCCGGTGTATTCTTCAGGCACGGTAATTTCAACCTTCATGATGGGTTCAAGAATTACCGGCGAAGCCAATTCAGTAACCTCACGCAATGCCATAATTGCTGCCATTCTAAAGGCCATTTCACTTGAGTCAACCTCATGAAAACTGCCATCCACCAAAGTCACCTTGAAATCGGTCATTGGGTAGCCGGCCAAAGGGCCACTTTCAGCGGCATCATAAACGCCCTTTTCAATAGCAGATATAAACTGTTTTGGAATCACACCACCAACAATTGCATTTTCAAAAACAATACCGCTACCGGGTTCCAAAGGCTCAATATCAAATACAACATGCGCGTATTGGCCATGTCCTCCCGTTTGTTTGATGTAACGATAATGGTGCTGAGTAACCGGCTTGGTAATCGCCTCGCGATAAGCTACTCGAGGTTTACCCACATTAGCTTGCACTTTAAACTCACGCAAAAGTCGACTGACCAAAACATCAAGATGTAACTCACCCATGCCAGAAATAACCGTCTGACCGGTATAGTCATCCTGACGCACCTTGAAAGTGGGGTCTTCTTCAGCTAATTTGGCCAGCGACTCGTTCATCTTATCTTCATCAGCCTTGGTCTTCGGTTCAATCGCAATCGCGATCACCGGTTCGGGAAAACTAATCGTCTCAAGCAGGATGGGGTTAGTAGGGTCACACAAAGTGTCGCCGGTAAAGCTAAACTTTAGGCCTAAAATCGCGCCGATTTCGCCGGCACCCAATTCGGTAATATCTTCACGGTGGTCAGCATACATTCGAATAAGCCGACCCACGCGTTCTTTTTTGTCTTTGGTCGCGTTATGCATAGTGCCATTCTGTTTAATTTTTCCAGAATAAACGCGGATGTAGGCTAACCGACCCATGTAAGGGTCGCTGACAATCTTAAAAACAAGCGCGGATAAAGGCGCGCTGTCATCTGCTTCGCGTTCTACTTCGCTGCCATCGCGCAATAAAATCGCTTTGACTGGTGGAATATCCAACGGAGAAGGCAAATAATCAATAACCGCGTCCAGTATCAACTGTACGCCCTTGTTGCGCAAACTGCTGCCACAAAAAACAGGGACAACCTTATTTGTCAAAACACCATGGCGCAAAGCGGCTTTAAGCTCCGCGAGCTCAATATGCTCTCCCAGTAAAAACTTTTCAGTAAGGGTATCGTCAAGCTCAGCGATACGTTCAACCAGGATGGCGCGCTTGGCGACGGCTTCTTCTTTATACTCAGGGGGAATAGCAGTAATACGAGGCTCTGAACCAACAAGATCTTCAAAATACCAGGCATCTTCTTCAAGTAAATTGATAACGCCCGTGAAGTTGGATTCTTCACCGATCGGAATTTGCATTTGGATGGCATTTGCGCCTAAACGCTCGCGAATGCTTTCAATAGTGCGTTCATAAGAAGCACCGGTCCGATCCATTTTATTCGCGAAAGCGATGCGGGGCACTTCGTATTTATCTGCCTGTCGCCACACGGTTTCACTTTGTGGCTCAACACCCTGCACAGAATCAAAAACGACCACACCTCCATCTAAAACGCGCAAGGAGCGTTGCACTTCAGCTGTGAAGTCGATATGTCCGGGCGTGTCAATCAGGTTTAGACGATGGCCTTTCCATTCGGCGGTAACCGCTGCGGAAACAATGGTAATACCCCGTTCGCGTTCCTGGGGCATCCAGTCAGTAACCGTTGTACCATCATCCACATTACCGATACGGTAAGTTTTGCCGGTATAAAACAAAATCCGCTCGGTCGTGGTAGTTTTACCAGCATCGATATGGGCGATAACGCCGATATTACGATAACGATCAAGCGGAAATTCAGTCATTTCAAACTCTAATAATGTTAAAGAGCGGCCGTATTACATACGGAAGTGAGAAAACGCGCGGTTAGCCTCAGCCATCTTGTGTGTTTCCTCTTTGCGGCGAATGGAAGCGCCTTGATTTTCTGCAGCGTCCATCAGCTCAGCAGCGAGTTTTTCTGGATAGGATTTTCCAGAGCGTGCGCGCGAAGCGGTGATAATCCAGCGCATAGCTAAAGTAACACGGCGTTCGGGTGAAACTTCCATAGGCACTTGATAGGTGGAACCACCAACACGGCGTGGGCGAACTTCCATAAGTGGGCTCACGTTTTTGAGTGCGGTTTCGAAAACTTCAATACCTTCTTTGCCGGTCTTTTCGGTGATGATATCAATAGCTTTGTAAACCATACTTGTGGTCAAACTCTTCTTGCCATTAAGCATAATGCGATTGATCATCATCTGCAGGTGTATGTTGTTAAAGCGAACATCGGGTTCAACTTGTCGCTTTTCGGGCTTAATCCTTCTTGACATAAATGCTCCTCAATCTAAACAAAAACCTTGCACGCTAATACATCACGCGTAGGTTTTTCTCGGTTCTTTTTGCTTACTTATCAGCGCGTTTTGCGCCGTATTTTGATCGGGCTCGTTTTCGGTTGTTAACACCAGTCGAGTCTAAGGTACCACGCACGATATGATAGCGCACACCTGGCAGGTCTTTCACTCTACCGCCACGTACCAAGACAACACTGTGCTCTTGCAATTGATGGCCTTCACCAGGGATATAAGCGGTGACTTCCATACCATTTGAAAGTCGCACACGAGCGATTTTACGCAAAGCCGAGTTCGGCTTCTTTGGGGTCATGGTACGAACAATCGTACACACGCCACGTTTCTGAGGAGCACCCTTTGGTTGACGGGTGCGGCGTTGTTTCTCAGAATTAAGCGTATACTGCAAAGCAGGTGATTTGCTCTTGGTTTTCTTGGTTTTTCGACCGAATCGAACTAATTGGTTAATTGTTGGCACTTTTTCTTTCTCCGTACTACTAAAACTCTTCAATAATTAATTATCAAAGGTCATTTTTACTTTCTATAACCTCGGTTAACATACCTTTAGGCATGTTAAAAACGTCCGTCTGTACAATTGACGAAGGTGAATTCTAACACGCGCTTAGTCGCTACGTCAAGCTTTTCGTTTGCGATAATCATAACCTTTCCCAATACTAATCAAACCTGTCTCAACGTTGCGTGGTTGGTTCCTCTCATCGTCCTTTCCGAAGCTCACAACTGAGTTTTCCTTGTCGTCCATAATGGCTTCCACCGCAAGACTGAGCGACTGCAATTCTTTAACCAAAACGCGGAATGCGGCGGGAATACCTGGAGCTTCGATTGGGTTACCTTTAACAATTGCCTCATAGGCGGCAGTTCGCCCAGCAACATCATCTGATTTTATTGTCAGCATTTCTTGCAAGGTATAGGCTGCGCCATAAGCTTCGAGGGCCCAAACTTCCATCTCACCAAATCGTTGGCCACCAAATTGAGCTTTACCACCCAAAGGCTGTTGTGTGACCAAACTGTAAGGTCCAGTTGAACGAGCGTGAACTTTATCTTCAACCAAGTGATGTAATTTCAACATGCTCATCACGCCAATCATCACAGGCCGGTCATACAACTCACCTGTGCGACCATCGCGCAAAAGTTGTTTGCCATGTATTGGAACTGGCTGACCAATTTCATCCATAATTTCATTAGCTTTTTTCTTCATTTCAGCATTGGTCAACTCATTTTCAAGCGTTTTACCATATTTCTTTGCCCAAAGCTGTAAGCATGCGCGGAAAGCGTTATCGTCGCGAGCATCCCGTTTATGTACTGGCACCTCTTCTTCTGGGAATGCTGTGATTTCACGCGGATTGTAGCCTTCGCTAATCAGCCACTCATCCAAAGTCGCACGGCGTGCGAGAGTGCGATTTTCTTTAATGGCATAAAGATCGTAATTTTTATTAGCCAACAAGGTCTCCAAGTAAAGCAAACGCACTTGCTCATCATCCAAAATCATTTCAGGATCATAATCAAAGTTTTCCAACCAGGCCCATCCACGTTCACCGATAACACGCCAGGCTTCATCAATCATCCACGCACGAGCCAATTCAGCAGCAATTTCTGATTCCTTGGCACCATCAAAAACAGGGGTGATTGCCCTAAAGCCTAATCGGCTTACAGCCCATCCTAACTCAGATTCAAGCACCTGGCCAATATTCATACGTCCGGGAATACCCAAGGGGTTCAAAATGATGTCAACAGGGGTGCCATCTTCAAGGAAGGGCATATCTTCAGCAGGCAATACCATAGAGATACAACCTTTGTTACCGTGACGCCCAGCCATTTTATCGCCAGCGGTAATCTTACGGCGTTGCGCCACAGATACACGCACCATTTTATCAACACCTGCGTTCAGATCGTCGTTCTCTTCGCGGGTAAACACTTTAACGTCTACTACTGTGCCGCGTTCACCATGGGGCATGCGTAGCGACGTGTCCTTAACATCACGTGACTTTTCGCCAAAGATGGCCCGTAACAAGCGCTCTTCTGGGGTCAATTCTTTTTCACCCTTAGGTGTAATCTTACCCACCAGGATATCTCCAGGACCTACCTCAGCGCCAATGCGAATAATGCCGGCCTCATCAAGGTCGCGAATGGTTTCATCACCTACATTAGGGATTTCCCGGGTAATTTCTTCAGGGCCAAGTTTAGTGTCGCGCGCTTCTACTTCATATTTTTCGATATGAATGCTGGTATAGCGATCGTCTTCAACAAGTTTTTCTGATATCAAGATAGCATCTTCAAAGTTAAACCCTTCCCACGGCAAGAAAGCGATAACCGCGTTTTGACCAAGAGCCAGTTTACCATCCTGGGTTGATGAAGAGTCAATGATAACATCACCGGCCTTGATAAAATCACCCTGAGTCACAGACGGTCGCTGGTCAATACATGTAGATTGGTTAGAACGATGATATTTGCGCAAGTTATATGTACGCAATTGACCATCGTCTTGTTTGATCACTATTTTGTCGCCGGTAACCGAAATAACTTCACCATCAGCTTCCGCTATCGTGATTTGACCAGAATCAGCCACAGCAACGCCTTCCATTCCAGTTGAAACAATCGGTACCTGTGGACGCAGAAGAGGCACAGCCTGGGTCTGCATGTTCGCACCCATCAAAGCGCGGTTAGCATCATCATGTTCAAGGAAAGGAATCAAAGCGGCTGAAATACCAACAACTTGGTTCGGAGCTACATCGATGTAGTCAATCTCTTCATAATTGTAAATCCCAAACTTATTGGCATAACGGCAGGAATTACGGTGCAAAAACTCACCATATTCATTTAAAGGCGCATTCGCCTGAGCGATAACATATTTATCTTCCGCGTCAGCTGAGAGATACTCATAATCATCACTCACATACGGGCGAACATCAACCTTTTCGTACCCCAATTCGTTTATCTTTTTTGCCATTGCTTCGTCAATGCGCTTATCAGCTTCATAAATAATCTCACCCGTATTTGGGTCAACAATATTTTGACGCAAAAGATGGTTAACCAAAGCAGGGTCATCACCTTTCATCTCGCGATAAACCTTGCGATAGGGCGTTTCGATAAAGCCGAATTCGTTAACCTGCGCGTAGGCAGCCAAACGGCTAATCAAACCAATATTCGGTCCTTCAGGGGTCTCAATGGGACAAATGCGGCCATAGTGTGAATAGTGAACGTCACGAACCTCAAAACCGGCCCGTTCTCTCTTCAAACCACCTTTACCCAGCGCGGAAACCGTGCGTTTGTGACGCAGCTCTGAAAGCGGGTTGGTTTCTTCCATGAACTGTGAAAGTTGGCTTGACCCAAAGAACTCACGCAATGACGCGACCAAAGGACGAATGTTAACGATAGCGGTTGCTGAAACCATCGCATCTGTATCACGAAGGCTCATTCGCTCTTTAATGGTGCGTTCCATGCGGCGCATACCAATTCGCAGTTGGTTTTGAATTAACTCGCCAACGGTTTTCACACGACGATTTCCAAGGTGATCGATATCATCTTTGGGAGTGCGGCCATTATTAATCCTGATCATGTGGCGAATGATATACACAATATCCATTTCGGTAATCGTGCGTTGATCTTTCGCGATGATGCCATCCAAGCCAAGCTTCTGATTGAGCTTATAGCGACCCACCATTTCAAGGTCAAACTGTCGCACTTCAAAAATCTGACTGCTCAGATAATTCTTTGCGTTTTCGATGATAAGCGGTTCACCAGGTCTTAGTCTTCGATAAAGCTCAAGCAACGCGGCTTCAGCAATTGTTTTGTTGCTAAGATCATACTCTGGCTCTTGCGCAAACGAGTTTTCTATATAAGGATGATCTGGATCATCATCAGCTTCAGCGAAAAGCTCCAGAATATCATCATCGCTACCTGTGCCAATAATGCTGTTTTTATTAATTGCGGCCAGAGAACGCAAAAACATCGTTACAGACACATTGACTTTGTTAAACTTCAACATGATATTGTCATTTTTACGTGTTTCGAATTCAAGTCTGGGGCCACGGTCTGGGATGAGCAATGAAGTTGACATCATACGCCCGGTACTGCGTTCCTGAGTGGCATCAAAATAAACACCAGGCGAGCGAATGAGCTGTGAAACAACCACGCGCTCTGTACCATTAATAATGAAAGTGCCTTTTTGCGTAATTTCAGGGAAATCACCTAAAAAGAGTTCTTGTCGGCTAACCGGATGCCTTTTTTCTTCAGGGGGTTTATTGGGGTCATACTCCACCATCACCTCGATATATAGAGGGCGTGCGTAAGTTAAATCCCGTTCAAGACATTCTTCAATAGTGTTTTTGGGTTCTTTAAACCAAAACTTGAGATCGTTCTCACTGCTCGGGAGATGCAAGCGAAGATCCCCGTTATGTGAATCAATAGGTGAATAGCTATCAAAAAGATTAGCCAATCCCTCAGTTTTGAGTTGCTCAAAAGATTTGAGCTGGACTTCAATCAAATGGGGTAATTTGAGCCCAACTGGAATTCGTGCGTAATTTTTAGGTCGCATCAATTCTGTCATTCACATCTCCTAATACACTAAAAGCGTGGTAGCTTAAACACCCACGCGTAAAAATACAGATAAAGCGCAATTTTTAAGTATAAGGCAATCCGACCTTATAGTCAAACATTTTTCCCGTAAAACCTTTGTTTTCAATGAATTGGTTATTGTACCATATCTTAATCTGAATTTACAATCCGATTTTGTGCTTTTCTGTAAACAGGTCAGCACATCGTATACACTTTATGCAACAAATTGTCGCTATACTATGACAAACACACTAATTTATTTAAATCTGTTCTTCAGTTTCGTTATCTTGCTGGGGAATAAAAAATCTCACGGTTGTACCAACGCCAAGCTCACTTTCAATATGCAGCCTTCCGCCAAGTTTTCGCACCATCTCATCAGTAATCG
>CAZTEP010000041.1:0-8537 GCA_964612325.1 uncultured Anaerolineaceae bacterium | reverse complement strand
GTGTTTATAACAAGATCTGATTAATCTGACGCCCAGGGGACCGCAAAGGAGTAATTTATGGCAAGAGTAAAAGCAGGACCCTACCGAGCACGTCGACACCGACGTTTGGTAGCCCGAAACAGAGGGTACCAAGGTACCCGCAGTAAATTGTTCAAACGTGCCAATGAAACCTTCATGAAGGCTCAATGGTACGCCTACAACGACCGCCGCAACCGCAAACGCGACTTGCGCCGGCTTTGGATTTCACGCATCAACGCTGCTGCCCGTATCAACGGCACTACCTACAGCAAGTTGATTGCTGCCTTACGCAGAAGCGATATCATTCTCAACCGCAAGGTTTTGGCTGATCTCGCTGTGCGCGACCCACAGGCTTTCGCCGCAGTGGTCGAGGCTGCGCTGTCGTAACCATCCGAAAGAATACCGTCTAAGAAAAGAAACCAAAAAACCCCAATCACTTGGGGTTTTTACTTTAATGCAGACCTTATTAGGGTGTTTCAGCTTTTAGCTGCTTATGAACTTCGTCAATCAGCGCAAAAAGCGTTTCCGCATTACCCGTTGTGAGCAGCGCTCTCATCTCATCTTTAGGCAATTGATAAGGCTCCAAATAAGCTTTTAAATATTTTCTAAAAGGCATTATCGCGTTTTCAGGATTGAGCTCTAACATCTGTCGCAATTGATAACGCGCCAGATAAAAAACCTCATCAACCGATACTTCCTCGCGATCGCGCCAGGAAAAAACCCAGGGGTTAGCCTTGGCAGCACGGCCAATCATCACCGCGTCACAACCGGTTTCTTCAATCATGCGCCTGGCATCGGCCACACTGCGCACATCCCCATTACCAATCACTGGCACGGGCATGGCTTTCTTAAGGGTCGCGATATGCTCCCAGCGCACGGTTTTGCCAAAGGCCATCTTTTTTGTGCGCGCGTGCATCGCAATCGCTTTGGCACCTCTTTCAACTGCGATTTCAGCAATTTCAAGATAGTTCATCAAGTCATCATCCCAACCCAAACGTATCTTTGCCGTCACCGGGATAGTGACCGTTTTGCAAACCTGCTCAAAAATCTGTTTAACGAGTTCCGGACTTTTCATCAAGGCGCAACCCGCGCCTCTGCCGGAAACCGTTCGTGCTGGACACCCCAAATTAATGTCAATCATATCAGGCTGAAAACGCTCCTGAATATAAGCCGCGTTTTCAGCCATTCTTCCAGGATCATTATCTAAAATCTGAGCCACGAAGGGGCGCTCATCTTCGTAGAAAAACAGACGTTTACGCTGGTATACCTTAGAATACATGAAATCAAGCGTGTTGATAAATTCAGAAACCGAATAAGCCGAACCCAATTGACGCGTGATACGCCTGAAACTTGCGTCTGATAAACCATCCATGGGGGCCAATATCAGTCTTCCATGAATGGGAATATCTCCAATATAGAAATCTGCAGGTGAAACTGATTCCGCTTTCAACATTGCGCCTAAGAACTATTCTTTCAACTTGAAATACAGCGTTACAATTTCCTTGGCCTTAGCCTCAAAATGCACGGTACCATCCGCGCCAAGAGCTAATTCTTCAACAAACGCTTCATCTAAGCGGACTTTAGCCACGCTCTTTGCCATGAGATGCGTTTGAAGATTAACTGTTATCGCTTCATCACGCTGATTGTAACCACGCACGATATAACCACCTTGATCTTCAGCTTCCTTAATCGCGCTAATATAAAAATCGGGGTGACCAGGCTCAATCATTTTGCCTGAAGCAGGCAGGTCACCATCTCTCATTTTAGCTGCTACCGCGATGAGATCCGTCTGGAAAGCATAGGCCAATTGGCGTGCCTCGGTGCTTTGGCCATCATGAGGGATCACGCGCAGGCGTGTGCTCAAGGTTTCACCTAACTCATATGCCTCTGGGGTTGGCAAACCCGGTCCAGCGTGACCGCGACGGTTGAAAAGATCCGCTCGAGAAAGCCAGCCTACCGAACGGAGCAATGTCAGTGAAATAAATGAAGATTCTGATTCTTCATAGCGACGCACCGAAACTTCAGGCAATCCCTGATTGGCAATCATCAAACCTTGTTCCTCGCCAACAGCATCAACAAAAGCCCGTTGAGGCACTTCCGGTCGCGGATGCTCGCTCCAGCTTTCATCATGGACAGGCAAATCAATCGGACGTTCCACGATATCAAAATGACCGTCATAAAGCACTTTCTTGATTTGAAAATCAAGGTCAAATTGCAGTTCAAGGCGATGGTCGGCAGATTGATTTTCAAAAATAAACTCAATATCAACCACAGGTAAATCATCCGCGAGCTCAATAATCATGAAGCCTTCGTTGCTGACCGTTTCCTGGGAGCGGTCACGGGTTGCATCATCGAGGCTAACCGGAAGCTCCATGTTAAAACGAACAGCGATTGCTTGCGAACCAGTCACAAACAGAGGGTAAAGCTCTTCGAACTCCGCTAAATAGAGGTCATCGTCTTCGGTTGGCGTAAAGTTGTATTCATCGCCCCGGTCACCGACTGAAGCAATAACACTGAGGTTTTTATAGTGTTTTCCGTTGCGTTTATCATAAAGATGGAAACATCCCTCCTCCTTATCAACGCGAAGTTTCAGCCATTCGTTTTCGATTTCATTGTTTTTATTTTCAGGAAAAAGGTTTAAGTCATTTCCATCACGTTCATACGCTTTAAGCCAATATGTCTTGTAGCCAAAAGCAGGAATGTCTTTGGCCCGGAAATTGAGCCATCCATTGTATCCAGCATGAGTAAAGACCTGCACCAGGGTATCCGGTTTGAGTTTGGATAAGGTACGATTTGCTTTCATTATCTGTCGATTCAGAACTGCCTCATCAGCAACTAAAACATCTGAGAGAGTCGCATAAACACGCCAAGTCTCTTGTTCATCATCGAACGCTACATCAACTTCGACAAGTGATTTACCTCTGTAACCATGGTGTTTAATTTGCTCAATTAAATTGGCTAACTGCTCGACAGTATAGGTGTTTTGGTCTGAATCAGCCACTTCTTCATAATCCACATCACATTTAATTACATTGCCGTCTTCATCAATTAACTTATAATTACTTTCATCGTCAGGAAAGCTGATATTGGCGACAACATGGTCAGTGGCAGCCACTGGCGCGGCATTAAATACTGTGATTGCCAGCAAATAATCATCGTTTTTCGCAGGCATCGTATTGATGTGGCTGGTAATCGCATTCAGGGATTGGTTTCGGATTTCTTCGTTTATTTGGTCAATCTTATCAAAACGCGGTGCCATATCACGGTGCGTTTCGTCAATTGAACAACCACAAATCGAATCGTGAGTATGGTTTTTCATTAAGGTTTTCCAGGCTTCGCGAATAACCGAGCCCGGATTGACCACACGGTTTGAACTTTGATGGCACGTAATCGGACTAAAGGCCTGTGCGCCACGTTCCAAAATCTCAGCCCATGCACTAAAAGGCTCACTCCACCGTTCAAGGTCATTTTGCGCTTTCCAGTTACGTTGCTTTATCCACATGCGCGCACTAAGCACACCCGGCAACATATGCGCTTTTTGCGGGTCACGCAACTCACCGATATGAACAGGCAAAACAATGCTTTTATCCTTGATTTCCTGGCCTAACGCGGCAAAATAAGTCGGTAAGGTGGAATGGATGGCTTGGTTCCCATCGGGATTATTGGCGTTATAAAATCGAATGGCTTCAGAAGTCATTGGATGGGGTTCAAGATGGTCAGTGCCCTGCATCATCAAATAGTGCGATGTATTGCTGTGCGTTTCCAAGCGCCTGGCAGCCTCATCGAGAGATTGCACTGAGCCTTCCAATGTGCTGACTGGCCAATGAGCCACATTGCCATAGCCATAATAAAGATGCGCCAGTAAAACCTGGCTGCCATCTGGTGCCTGCCAGACGAAAGTGGTTGGCATTTCAGGAATTACCCCGCGCCACAAGACCGCTGTGTCAATGCCAAAACCACGCAAAATTTGTGGCATCTGGCCAATATGACCAAAGGGGTCAGGCAAATAGCCAATCATCATACGTTGGCCAAAAAGCTCACAAATTTGCTTACCAACCAAAAGATTTCTAACAGTTGATTCTGGAGATACCAGAAACTCATCCGGAAGGATATACCAGGGACCAATCAAAATGCGGTTTTCCTGTACATATTTCTGTAAAGTGGCAAAGTTTTCCATTCGCACACGCAAATAATCTTCAAGCACAATAGTTTGACCATCCAGCATGTAGTGCAGGTAGTCAGGGTCGTTATCCAAAGTTACCATCAGATTGTCAATCAGATGGACCAATTGCAGCCTAAACTGCTGGAAAGTTCGGTACCACTCTCTGTCCCAATGGGTATGTGAAATGATATGCAAATGTTTCATTTTGCATCCTCCGGCGCGTTTTTATTTATGCTAATTATGCCATATATCGTATTGAGAATTGTCATTTACACTCAAAAAAGCTTATTCCTTTGAACACCTTTAGAGAGACTGGTTTAGATATTTTATGCCCCACAGCATAGTTTCTTTGCATAGTGGATCTTGTTCTTCAGCCATAGCATCCTTTAAAGCTTCCAAAGCTTCCGGCTTGCCTGAAACAGCCAATGCGAGAATTAAATTACGCCTAAAACTTTTGTATTTAAGACGCAAGACACTTGTGCCCGCGAACATTTCTTTAAATGCCTTTTCGTCAAGCGATAAGCATGCCTCAAGATTTAAATTGGCGGGCAGAACGCTTTGCCATTCATAGCCTGTACTTGCCGGTGTTGCCCTTTGGTTCATCGGACACACGATCTGACAAATATCACAGCCAATCACTTGACCGCTCATTCGCTGGCGCACATCACTGGGGATATCCCCACGATGCTCAATAGTTAGATAACTCAGGCATTTACTGGCATTCATGGTTTTATCACCCGTCAGCGCGCCGGTCGGACAGGCTTTTACACACAAATCACAAGCGTCGCAATAATTGCCTGACAATGGCGAATCAGGCAAAAGCGCGATATCCAAAAACAACTCCCCCAAAAAGAACCATGTTCCAAAGGTTTGATTTATCAAAAGCGTGTGCTTTCCTATCAAGCCAAGTCCAGCCTTTAATGCCAGACTTTTCTCCAGAACCGGCGAACTATCCACCGCTGCGTACCAAGTAAGCTCAGTTTCAAGTGTTTTTTCAATGAAACCTGCAAGTTGTTTTAGTTTATCGCGTATCACCACATGGTAATCGGGAACCCGTGCGAAAGCAGCAATGTTGCCTGTGTTTGATGGTTGCGGATATGGCAACCCAAGAGAAATAACACTTTTACAATTAGGAAGCAACAGTTCAGGATCTTTCCTCTTGGCCAGACTGTCAGGTCGCGCGAGGTAAGTCATTTCCCCATACATCTCTCTCTCAATCCAGGCTTGAAAATGCTCAAAAGCAAAGTCTACATTTGGCGTGGTGATGCCACATAAAGCAAAGCCAAGGCGTTTGGCCTCGGCTTTGATAAGTGTCTCGATTGAATAATTACAATCTAATTTAGTCAAATTTATACTCAAAGTAAAAGCTGCCGATAATGATGTTATTGGCATTGTAAACCGCCCAATTGCTGCGGTAAGTTCCCGGCTCAGTCGGGCCAGTAAACTCGATTTCGAACGCGGCAGATTTTGTAGGCGGAATCTCAGCCGGCATATTAAACTTGCTTTGCGCGCCCATTTTAGGCCCATCAACATGTTGGATGTAGTAGTTAGTATTCCATGTTGTAGTGCCGTTGTTGACAATGGTAACCATAACCGTAAATGTAGCACCACCATCAAACAAAGTGCCATCTGGGGGATTTGAGTGCCCCCAATCCGCGCGCTCATAATCACCAATACTTGTTGGTGGGACGGCGGTTGGCATGGTCACCGGAGGTGGTGACTGGGTGATACCATAGCCAATTGTGCTTACAAACGTTGCTTGTGGAACAGTTGGTATAACTGGTGTGTTTGTTGGTACCGGTGTTGCGGTTGGAACGGGGGTATCTGTCGGGCGGGCAATTTCTGTTCGGGTTGCACCCATGCTCAATGTCGCATGCACGGCTGTAGAAAGCTCTGCTTCTTTTTCTTCAGGGCTTTGGGTCGGTTTACAAGCACTAAGACTCACTGTCAATAAAATGACAAAGCTAATTAACAATAAAATTTGTTTTGTTCTTTTCATTTTTACTCCAAGACAATCCAGGCTATTTTGATTTCAAAGTGATGCTCTCTCTAAGCAATTACTTATGGTTTGATGACTGGTTCTAATAAATGAATTCTACCACTTTCTGGAAAACCCATCGCGCGCGCTATTAAAACAATTTTTACTGTGCGTCCCCCTAAATGGCTGAGGTCAAGAGAAATCTTTTGAAACGCGCCATCGTAATCTTCATCCCAGCTGCCTAACTGTTGAATTGGCTCATCACCAACCTGGTAAGCAAGCACGAACTTGATTCTGCAATCTGGCAAATTGTGTCCGCAACCCAACACCGTTGTAAACTGAGCATTGTTTGGAATTGTCATTGCCGGATAGGTCCCCATAATATAACCGTCTGTCACAGGTTGCACCCCAAGCCACAAAGCCAATTCGTCATCAGTGCCACCAGTTTCGAGCACAGGAGCGTTATCAGCATAAACATAACCTTTCGCATCACTGGGTTGGCTCGGACAAGGCAAATCACCAGCCCCACTTCGCCATTGCGCGCTACAATAAGCGCCCGCGAGGTGGATTACACCCTCGACCACTTCAATATCAGCCCAAAAAGTTTGTTCTGGATTTTTGAACGCAAACAAAACACCAGCCGCATTGCGTAACTTAAAATTTCCGCGATAGCGTCCACCAATCGTTGGCGCTACCAACGGCATCTTCACCACCACAGTTTCTCCCGGTTTCACTTCCTTATCGCTCAACTGCACTACTGCTGGCGCGGACATTGAATCGCCGCTAATGAACACCACCGAGTAATCCGGAGTCCAGGTGCAACTGCCTTCGTTGCGCAAGGTCCAGGTTTTTTCAAAAACGGTTCCTGGGTAAAGCTGACTACCATCATACACCGTTTCACCAAGAAAAAAGGCTCGATCACAAGGTTTTTCATCTGTTGGGGTAAGTTCAGTTGCTGGATCGGTTACCTCATCTGAAGGAATTGGTGTCGGAGATAATTCCTCTGTCGCCTCTTCTGTAAAGTTTGGTCCCGTTTCGGTTTCTAAAGGCGGGAGAGGGGTCTCCGTTTGGCCTGATTCTGAAGTTTGCATCATCTGAGTGGTTAGCGCTTCAATAGTTCGCGCGGCAACAGTGCGAATATCATCCAATTGATCGGTTGGTTTAGCCATAGGGTCTGTTGGTTTACAAGCACCCAAAAGAAAAGCCATTAGCAAAATGATTAGTCCTATCCAATGTCGTGTTTTCATCATTCCTCCAAGCTTAAAACTTAAATACTCAAAGCACTCTTTTCAGAGTCCAATGAGTATTCTGTTGCAAGTTACAATCCAGAGATTATGTTTTTGACTTTTTTTTGCCAAATAAAAGCGTATTGAAAAAGGTCATTAAGTTGAATTTTTGACCTGAGAGCAAGTTTTGAGAGCTAAACAAGTTAGAAACACCCCGAACAATAAGTATTAGAGTGACCACCAATAATAAGATGGCAACGATAATCTGCCAAACAGGCACAATACCGCCAATTGCCAGGCGTGTGGGCATCACAAGCGTAGATGTAAACGGGAACAAGCTCAAAAACAAACTTATCGCACTCTTTGGGTTAGCAATGAGCTGATTTATTGAAAGATACGCCAAAATCAAAGGCATATTAATAATCATAGAAATCTGGCCAGCCTCACGTGTGTTGCTCACCATCGCGCCTACACCTGCCATCAGACTTCCATATAACATGAAACCCAATAAGAAGAAAGGCATCCCCAATGTAAACACTGAGGTTGGAATTTCTAATTTGAAAGGCAAATCAAGCGTAAAATTCGTCAACTTTGCCAAAAATAAAATCGTTCCCAGCCAAATACCAGTCTGTAAAAGCGAAGCCAGCCCGCGCGCCAGAATTTTACCGGTGAAGATATCCAATGGTTCTGCTGATGAAAGCAAAACCTCCATGGTGCGATTTTCCTTCTCTTTTGACACTGAGTTTAACATCATGCCAGAGTTGATGACGATCAGCATGTAAAAGAAAAATGAAATAAGAGATGGCACGATGAAAGTAGCAGGATTGCTTTGGTCACGGGTATCAGCCTGCTCAATATCAAAATATTCAGTTTTTACATTAATATTATTGACCAGTTTGGCATACAATGCCTCATCGGCGTCCACTAAGTTATAACGAATCAACTCTTCCAGCGTCGCATTGTAGCTTATTTCAGCCACCATGCTCACCTCGGGTTTCACCAGCAAAACATCACCCGTCTCAAGATAATCCTCTGAAACGATGTAAAAACCATCTAAATTGCCGGCTTGTGTTTCCTTTCGGGCAACTGTTTCGTCATCAAAAGGTAACAACTGCCCCCTTACCCAATCAGGATAGTAATTAATCAAACCACT
>CAZTEP010000040.1:0-8570 GCA_964612325.1 uncultured Anaerolineaceae bacterium | reverse complement strand
CGAAGATGGATTGAAGATATGGCTTTTCCTTATGCTGAACCCGACTCTTATCAGCGGGTAAAAGAAAAAATAGATGCTGACCCACGCCTTAATATCAATTTCATCCGTTACTATCTCTCCGAATTAGGAAACCTCATGACTGCAGAAGGTTTGGAAGGCTCAGTGCGTTTTACCGTGAATGGTTACTGGCAAAGCTGGGACAAATTAAAACGAATGGCGCGCGCCAGACGAACGTCACTGGCCGATTTCTCTGCGGTTAATGACATCGTCAGCTTCAGAATGATATTAAAAGATAATGACGAGGTTGCCTGTTATCGCCTGCTTTCACGCGTGAACCGCTACTTTAGCAAATATCTTGACCAAGACCGTTTCGATGATTACATTGCTACACCACAAAATGGCTATCGCGCGCTCCAGGTCACCAGTTTTCTTCCAGGTTCAGGTGCGATTGAAGTTGCTATCGCAACCGAAGAAATGGAAGGTGAAAACACCTGGGGAGTTGTCTATTGTATCAACAACGATAAAGATATCAGCAAATACAAACCCATTCAAATCTTAACCCCTTATGGTGGCACGCGTTTCTTACAGGAACCTGCAACCGTATTAGATGGTGTTGCCGCCATTCAGGAGTTTTATTTAGACAAAATCAACAAAGTTTTAGTCAATAGAGAAGACCGTCATATTTACGATACGCTCAACCCTGGTGATATAGTTGAAGTAATTACAGGTGGTACACCTAAAGTTCCTGAGCCTGAATGGCTCAACCATTGCAACGCCAGCACAGCCAGGCGTTTGCGTATTGTTTTGGCAAGAGTCAACCTAAAAGAAGCCAGTAAAAATGGTCGTGTCCTTAGTCATGCCATCTTATCAAAACGAGGTATTTTAGACCTTGACGACATCAGCGCGCTTGAACCCAGTCGCATCACCAACCTTTTGGGGATGTTAGCCTGCGCCAATATAGATGATCTTTATGCTGCGATTGGTGAGGGGTCTATATTAATGCGTGAATTTGAAGACACGCTCGATTTGGTAGGCATCACCAGCTCTCACAAACGTTGGACCTCGCTGCTTCTAACCGGTTCGGATAAATCTAACAAACCCGGCCTTCTTGCCAGGATCGCTGAAATAATATCTGGTATCGGGATAAACATATTGCGTACGGTAAATCACACTTTCAAAGATGGCACATTCCAGTTAAGAATGGTGATGCCTGGTATGGATGAAGATCAAATCAAACAACTGCGTGACAATCTTCAAAAGGAAAATTCTCCGTTTGAAAACTTTGAAATAGCCTAAATTTAATCCGATTGGTCGCTATTACTTTTTAGACAGCCTAAAACAAGAAGCTCTCCAACAATTTTCATAGCATGAGCTGGAATATATAAGACTAAATTTTCATGTCTTTTCCAAGCATGATAAAATACTTTCGATTACATTAAAAAGAAAAGTTACAGGATTTTTTATGCCTAAACCTAAAAACAGAGCTTTTACATACGCTATTCTGCTCTCGCTGATAGTTTTTTTTATTAGCCTTAGTCCCAAAATGGCTCAGGCACGCCACCTTCAACAAGGTGTTGGACCAGAAATAGCCCCCACCCCCGACCGCAGCAATGCCTTAGTCAAGGGTTGGTTCTTTTACCGTGCCGAATGTGGCAATTGCAAAACCATTCTTGACACAATTATCTATCCCATGATGGAGGCCTATCCCTGGCAAATCGATTGGCGATTTTACAAATTAGATGATAATTACGATGCCTGGAAAAAAATTGAGCAACATTTTAATGTAAAAACAGGACCCGGCTTGCCAATATCAGTTTTAGGCGACACAGTTTTAGTTGGCCTTGAGCAACACCAGGCAGAGCTTAAAAGCCTCACCGAAGCAGTAATTTCCAGCGGAGGGGTTGATTTTCCAATGGTTCCTGGCCTGGATATGGCTGAATTAATTGCTTCTGACCCGAAGGAAAACACTGTTGACCCGGGATTCTGCTCACCCGACAACGCGGATGCCTGCGCTTTTGACGAACCCATTTACATGGCATATTTCTACAACGTCGGCTGCAAAGATTGTGGCCTTGCCGAACTTGAAATAGCCCAGCTTGAGAAGGTTTTTAACCTCCAAATTGAAAAATTCAACATCAAAGAAGATGCCGATATAGCCTTGTGGATGGCAGAAAGAATTGGCATTGACAGCAATTTTGGCGCGCCAGCAGTCTTTGTGGGTGACAAAGTTTGGATTAGCGACGAAGAAATTAAACTTGAGAATATGGAACCCTTTTTGGAATCCATTCGCGAGCAAGGTTCACCCAAGTTTTGGCAGGATTATGATAAGACAACCGGTCAAAACAAACTCATCGAAAAATTCAAAGAGCTTGGCAAATTAGGCTTGCTTTTGGCTGGCCTTATCGATGGTTTAAATCCTTGTGCCTTTGCCACCCTTATCTTCTTCGTCTCTTACCTTACCATCAGCAACCGCAAGGGAAAAGAAATTTTAATTACCGGTGGCATGTTTACCTTAGGTGTTTTTCTGGCTTATTTTTTGGTTGGCATTGGCTTCTACAAAGTGCTCGAAAAACTCACCGCGGTCGTAAAACCGATAGGGTTGATTATCAACATTATCACCGCTGCGCTCTGTCTTGTTTTTGCCTATTTGAGCATCAAAGACTTTTTCAAAGCACGCGCTGGTGATACCGCCGACATGGCACTCAACTTGCCCGAAAGCATTCGCAAACGCATCAACAAAACCATCCGCGAAGGCTCAAAAGCGTCAAAATACTATTGGGGCGCGTTTGTAAGTGGATTGTTGATTTCTTTGCTCGAATTTGCCTGTACAGGCCAAATGTACCTGCCTATGATTACCTCAATGATTAGTATGGAAAGCATGCGCGGCCAGGGGATTCTGTGGCTTGGTCTTTATAACCTTATGTTCATCATCCCTTTGGTTGTGGTTTTTGTGCTTGCCTATTTTGGCACGACATCAAAACAATTAACGACCTTTTTCAAAAAACACGCCGCGACAGTCAAAATCAGTCTGGCAATCATCTACATCGCTTTGGCTATCTTTTTGATTATTGACATTCTGCAACGTTTTGGCGTGATATAAATAAAAAGACAGATTAAAAAAGCCATCTTCACGATGGCTCTTTGTTGTTTATCTGCTAAAACAGTTTTTTGGCAAATTTCGCGTACGTAGACAAAACCCGCACCCAGGCCCCAGACAACTCACCAGAAAACTCAGCCAGTTTCAAAGCCTCACGCAACTCATCCGCGCTGTTGAAATCTGGCATCGTCAAAGTTGCTGTACCCAATTCATGCAAACTATGCGAATCAGAACCCACTAAAATCTGTAATTTATGTTTCATAGCATAGGCATAGGCCAAATCATTGAAACTTTGTTTCAGACAACGTGCGTTAAAAGCTTCCACACCATCCAAATATGGCGCGATAGCTTCCAAAGTCTCTGGCAACCATTGATTCCCACGATAGGGGTCAAACGGATGCGCTACATTGATATAAGCACCTTGGGCTTTCAAGCGCTCAATGACGTCCATTACCGGCAAACCTTGCGGAATTGCTTCAGTCATACAATAAGCCAAGAGCTCACCTTCAGTCGTTTCAATTTCTTCCGCCAAAACAATTCGTTCTGGCGCTAATGCCATTGCCTCAAAAGCGCCACCCATTGATCCATGATCGGTGATAGCAATCTTAGTAATCCCTTTTTTCTCACAAGCAAAAAGCAAATCTTTTATCTTCACCAAACTGTCGGGAGAATAGATAGTATGACAATGAAATTCAGCTCTCACATAATTGTTTTTTATATTTTCCATAACGCGCGAATTATACCTTGTTCTCAACAGAATGCTTCAATATGCAGTTAAATAAAATCGTTTCCCGTTTAGGGTCAAATTAAGATAAAATAAGTAGCCCATGAGATAAACTTATGGTCAGCTACGGTAATTACCCTGAAAGAAGAAAAATAAGGCGCGAACTTACAAAATGGACACAATGTTTACCTGGAAAACTTTAGCAACGGACCGTAATGCCCGCGCAGGTGAGTTTAAAACACCACATGGCACCCTTCATACACCGCTTTTCGCGCCGGTGGGTACTCAGGCAACCGTCAAAGCGCTTACCCCCGCTCAACTAAAAGACCTAAACCCTGAATTGGTCCTTTCCAACACCTATCACCTCTTTTTGCGACCTGGCGAAGATCTCGTGGCTGAAATGGGCGGTTTACATCACTTTATGAACTGGCAAGGGTCCATGTTAACCGATTCAGGTGGATTTCAAGTCTTCTCCTTAGCCAGCACCCGCAAAATCGATGAAGATGGCGTTACTTTCCGCTCACACATCGATGGCTCCGAAAAACGCCTTAGTCCAGAAATCTCAATTGCCGTTCAGGAACAACTCGGCGCGGACATCATCATGGCGTTTGATGAATGTGCCAAACCGCTCGACTACAACTACGCGAAAGAAGCTATGGCTCGAACCCACATGTGGGCTGAGCGTTGTTTGAAAGCCAAAAAGCGCGCCGACCAGGCTCTTTTTGGCATTGTGCAAGGTGGTATTTTCAAGGATTTACGTGAAGAATCCGCGAAAGTTATTTCCAGCATGGATTTTCCCGGCCATGCTATTGGAGGTCTCTCGGTTGGTGAAAGCAAAGAAGATATGTATCGCAACATCGAATTTGTCAACGCTATTTTGCCCACCGACAAACCCCGTTATCTAATGGGAGTTGGCACCCAGGAAGACCTTATTGAAGGCGTTTTGCGCGGTGTTGACATTTTTGACTGTGTCCACCCAACGCGCATGGCACGCCATGGCGCGGCCATGACCACAACCGGTCGTCTCAACATGAAAGGCGCCACTTTCAGCAGAGACCCTCAACCCATTGATGCGGATTGCACTTGCTACACCTGCCAAAACTTTTCCCGTGCATATATCCGTCATCTTTTGGTCGCTAAAGAAATGCTGGCATCCACCTTGCTTTCCATCCACAATTTACACACGCTCGTGCAATTAGCGCGCGATTTGCGCCAGGCAATCATCGGCGGATATTTGGATGACTTCGCCGAAGATGCACTCGCAAAACTCAGTCTTCCCAGAATTCCAGAGGTACAATGACTTTTTTTCAAGCTATCATATTAGGAATCGTTCAAGGCCTGACCGAATTTTTACCCGTTTCCAGCTCCGGCCATTTAGTACTCATTCCCTTCCTGCTCAATTGGAACCTTGACCCTCAAAAAGCCTTCATTTTCGATGTTTTAGTGCAGTTAGGAACATTATTCGCAGTTTTTGTTTATTTCCGCAAAGACCTCCTCGCGATTCTGAAAGCTTTTTTTAATGGCATAAAACAACGCAAACCCTTCGCTGAAGCTGATAGTCGCCTTGGCTGGTTTATCATTCTCGCCACAATTCCAGCCGGTCTCATTGGTCTTTTGCTTCAAGACCTTGTGGAAGCATTCTTCGACAGTCCGGTTTGGACAGCTGTTTTCTTGTTCCTCACTGCCATTTTGCTGACAGTCAGCGAACTTTGGTCCAGGAAAACGCGTGAACTTGAAACCATGACGGTCAAAGACTCCTTGATAATCGGTTTGTTTCAGGCCATGTCAATTTTTCCCGGCGTATCGCGTTCCGGCGCAACAATAACTGGCGGATTAAGCCAGGGCTTTAAACGCCAGTCCGCGGCGAGATTTTCCTTTTTGATGTCTATTCCCATTATGCTCGCGGCTGGCTTCCTGAGTATTATCAAACTCATTAAAATAGAAGGCCTGCTCAGCTTCCTGCCTGTACTCCTGCTTGGCTTTGTCATTGCTGGTATTGTTGGTTACTTTGCCATTAAGTGGTTCCTTGGCTACTTAAAAGAAAAATCGCTCCTCCCCTTCGCGATTTATTGTGCTGTATTGGCAATTGTGGTTATTTTCGTGGCTTACTGGCGATGAATAGACCTGTCTCTTTCGCAATAAAGATTCCTCCATCAGTATTGATGCGCTCTTGAAAAAAAGCTTGCAAGGCTGATTTTTGCTCTAAATTAAAAAGAGTTTTCACTATTGGCGTTGACCAGGCATAATCACACAATAATGCCGCGTCTGTTACCCATAAATCACTTTTGTAAGGAATCATCCTGACTTCTTTAAAATACTCAGCTAACTGCGCGCCTCCATTTTCCAGGGTGAAACGGCCTGACATTGCATGGTCTCCCTGATAAACCGGATCAAAACGCTCCAATAATTGGTCCAGCTCCGTCATGTGATGCCCACCATTTGTTGCCGCCATCAAAAGACCCTCTTCATTCAAAACCCTGGCCACTTCAGATAATACACATGAAATATCCGGAACGTGATAGAGCATGTGATTAGCTGTCACAACGTCAAAAGAGTCCTTTTTAAACGCAATAGCTTGTGCATCCATCACGCAGATAAAAAACCGTAAATCTTCTTTAAAAGCCCGCCTTGGCTCATTCAACATGCCAAAAGACAGATCACTTAACACCATCCGTAAATCTTGTGGAAAACGCGACTGATTATGTCGCCATTGTGCCGCATTACCACAACCGAGAGCCAAACTTTTCGCGTTAGATTTCAATGGCAAATTCTTAAAGATAAAATCGTTCCAGTCTTTTTCTCCAGTGCTAAAGCGCTTATGAATCTCAATACGCGCGTTCAAATTCCCAGCATCATGATACTGTTGGGCCTTCAGATAGTCAGGATTATTGTAATAATCTGGAATGCTTTTTGTGTCATCAAATGTCATAGCTAAATTATACTCATTAGCTTCGAAAAGCCTAAAGCCCTTCCAAGAGCCCATAAGAACAATTTAAAGAGCTTGACGATTCTTAGTGTAAATGATAAATTTATCTGACTTGCTCATTGCAAGGGAAATATTTTTAAGAAAGTTGAGTTTTTAGAATGTTCGAACGTATTGTTGGCACAACAAGATGGTTTAGTGCGCGATTAGGCTATGGTTTCATTAGAAAAGATGATGGTGAAGAAATTTTTGTCCACTATTCTGCAATCCAAACGCCAGGCTACAAACGCTTGAGAGAAGGACAAAAAGTCGAATTCAGAATCGAAGAAGGCGAAAAAGGCTATCAAGCCGCTGAAGTTGTTCCAGTTGAAGATTAGTTGATTGCAAGAATTAAAACGAGCCGGGTTACCGGCTCGTTTTTGTTTGTTTTTTAACCACAATTAGATAGTATCAATCGCAAGTTTTAGTTTTTCAATCGCCAATTGAATGTTCGCGCGCGTGGTACCGAAGTTTAAGCGCACAAATCCTTGACCAACAGCGCCAAATTCAGGTCCATCATTGAAACCTAACTTAACCTTATCCAGGAAGAACTGTTGAAGCGAACCTTCAACACCCAAATCACGGCAATCCAGCCAGGCCAGGAAAGTCGCTTGTGGTTTTGTCCATTTAATCGGTTTCAGCTCATTTTGCAAAGCTCCATCCAAAAGGTCTCGATTCGCCTGTAAATACGCCAATTGGGCCTTTAACCAGGGCTCTCCATGTTCATAAGCAGCTTTCGCGGCATACATTCCCAAAATACAAGGACTGCTTACAATACCTGCGCGGTAAGCATTGTAGCGCTCACGCAAATCCGGGTTCTGAATAACAGCCACAGAAGTGTGCAAACCAGCAATATTATATGTTTTACTGGGAGCTTGTAATGTGATCGTAATATCAGAAACCTCCTTGCTCAAAGATGCGATTGGAATATGAACCCGGTCATCATATAAGATATCGCAATGGATTTCATCAGAGACAATCACAACCTTATGGCGTAGACAGATATCAGCGAATTTCTCAAGTTCAGCCTGACTAAACACACGACCAGTCGGATTATGAGGATTGCACAAAATAAACAAGGAAACCTTATTCTCAACAATCTGTCGCTCAAAAACTTCAAAATCGACTTCATATTGACCGCTATCCCCCACGAACATGACATTTTGTACCCCTTGCATCCCACCGCCACGAGGCGCGCGAATAAAAGGAGGATAAGCAGGTACCTGGTAAATCACCTCCTCACCTGGCTGACATAAGCCACGCACAGCCACATTAAATCCGGTCACGATACCTGGCACGTATTGAACTTGCTTAGAACTCACTTCCCAGTTGTATAAACGTTTCAGACGAGAAGTAACAACATCAGTTAATCCATCCGGTGGAAAACCATACCCAAATATGCCATGTTCAACACGTTTTTGAATGGCTTCAATAACTTCTTTAGGACATTCAAAATCAGTATCAGCTACCCACATTGCTAAAACATCTTCGTCCCAGCGGCGCCATTTAGAACTTTCAGTTTGCTTTCGGTTTATTGCTTTATCAAAATTCATTTTTTCTCCGTTTCTGTAAAAGTTACTTCAATTATGATAACAAAAAACCATGTTTTTTACCGTAAAATCATCCTTTTTAAGGTCAAACCAATGAAAATGCTCAACAAGAAGAATAATTAACAGCCAATCCTCAAAAAGCATAGCCTAATCTTTTAGGGAATTCTCTTTCTTGACTATCTGTCAGTTCACAGATCGGAAGAGCGTCGTGTAGGGAAAGAGTGTACGTCCTGGTGT
>CAZTEP010000039.1:0-8576 GCA_964612325.1 uncultured Anaerolineaceae bacterium | reverse complement strand
CTAGTGGGTATTCTTACCGTGACTGAATTTGTGGTGGCTAATTTTTTGGCCGGAGAGCTTGAACAGGCTCCAAGCTATGCAACGGCAACTATAGATAAGTTAAGTACACCAACCCTCACCATCGATCCCGCTTCAGTTGAAGTCCCGGAAGATGCCACACCAACCCCAACACCTTATCCTCAAGCGGAGGTGGAGGGGCTTGAAACGAACTGCCAGGCGGGAGTTCTTGAAATTGTGGATCCCAAACACAATGACCATACCAAAGGGGTGGTTCGCTTTGAAGGTACGGTGAATACGGCAAATTTGGGTTCGTATCAGTTCGATTATTCGACAATGGGTGAGTTAGACTGGCAGACGATTTCAGCCGGTAGTGGTGTGAAAATTGAGGAAAATATTGGCAATTGGTATACCAGCGAGCTCTTACCCGGGCCTTATTTGGTGCGTTTGATGGCTTTGGATAATCAAGGCATTGAATCGGATTCGTGTATCATTATTGTTTACATTGATGATTAGGATTGATTTTGTCTGTACTGAGATTGAAAGGTTTAGGAAACTATGGCTAAATTAAACATTTTTACCGCGGATGAAAGCTATTATGAGCAAATGCTGGCAATGAATCACCAAGTCGCCAGCCGACATGCTTATAAATTAGAAATCCGAAATGAAGAGAACAGTTCTCATTTTACTTTTCAACGCATCAGATTACCCAGAGAGGTGAATCTGACCTATCCGCGAAGCACTGAAGAGATGGTGGCTCACTGGAAAGCCGCGGATATGGTCTTTGTGGGTACCATTGAAGATCACGTTTTGGCTTACATGGTGGTTGATATCAACAGTTTGCCTAAAACGGTACGGGTCTGTGATTTGGTTGTTATCAATGATGTCAGGCGAAATGGGATTGCCAGCGCGATGTTGGCGGTGTGTGAAACCTGGGCGCAGAGTAATAAATACAATCGCGTTTTAATCGACGTTCCCTTGCGAAATGATCCGATGGTGCGACTCGCGCAAAAAATGGCTTATTCAATGAGCGGTTTTATGGATCAATATTTTCCTAATTTGGACCCAGCGGTTTTCTTTGAGAAAAGGATTGGCTAATTTCTGATGGATAGGATGGTAGTCGTCAATATTTCGGCGATTTTAGAAACTTTTTATCAAATATCAACAGCAGGCGTGACGATAACGGCGATCGCCTTGTTTATGTATGCCTCTGGTTTTAACTGGCGCGATCGCATCGCGCAGACTTTTGCCTTAATTCTTCTATGTGTCGTTTTAATCTATTCCAGTGAAACGATTTCCGCTATTTCCAATCAAGCAGCCATTACACAATTTTGGCTAAAACTGAAGTGGACAGGTTTGGTGCTGTTGCCGGCGGTTTATCTTCATTTTTCGGATGTGGTGCTCACCCTAACAGGAAGACCCAGCCGAGGTCGGCGGAGCAAGGTCATTTTAGGTGTCTATCTTGTCAGTTTGGTGTTGGTTGTATTGGTTTGGTTTGACATTATTATCGGTGGCCTGGTGGCGAAAAAAGCGCCAATGTATTATCTGCAACGCAATCAGGTAACTTACTGGTTTGGTTGGTTTTATTTGACGGTGATGTTCCTGGCAAGCACCAATCTTATCCGCGCAACGCGACGAAGTGTGACTCAAACAAGCCGAAGACGATTGTTTTATCTTTTGGCTGGCGCGGCAGCACCGGCATTGAGTAGTATCATCTTTTTGTTCCACGGGAATGTGTTTTTTGCTGCGCATCCGGACTTTTTCTGGATTATTTCTATCATTGGTGCCTGGCTTACCATGTTAACCTTAGTCATTATGGCTTATGTGGTTTCGTTCTTCGGTTTGCCGTGGACCGACCGCGCTATAAAAAGCCGACTTTTGCGCTGGCTTTTGCGCGGGCCATTTGTGGCAGCGATAGTTTTGGGGTTAACTACCGCGGTCAGGCGCTATGGCCTAAGCCAGGGTAATCCCTATCATGAATATGTTCCAGTGGTGATGGTGGCATCAATGCTTTTGATGCAATATCTCATCACTATCCTCTCGCCTCGCTTGGAAAAATGGCTTTTTAAGGGCGATGACAGTGGCGATTTGGAGATTATCCAAAGCCTGCAAGATCGCATGCTAACCAAAAAGGATCTCAACCAGTTCATGGAAACGATAGCTGCGTCGATTTGTGATCGGGTGCAAAGCAAAGGCTGTTTTATCGTAATGATCGATGGTGGGAAAATTGAGTCAATTATTCATGCCGGCGATAAAAAAGTCCTGGCAAGTGCGCCAATGGATTCAGAAACTTTAGAAAATCTGCGCCAATCAATCAATGGTGATGATGAGATACTCGATTGGGGCGAGGTTTTTATTCTGCCACTTTATGAGCGCAGTGAAGATGGAATAACTCAGCTTTTTGGGGTTTGTGGGTTTGAAAAACCTGATGAAGACATGGACGTTGAGGCAAAATACGCGATAAAACTTTTGATAGAGCGGGCCAGTTTGGCTCTAAAAGACCGACATTTGCAGATGCATGTGATCGACTCAATTGCGAACTTACAATCTGAAGTGGATTATATTCAGAATCTGCGCGCGATGAGCAGTTACGACCGCAAAAGCCTTTATCAAGTTGGTGTGCGTGAGTCTAATCCAGAAATGTTTGCCTGGGTACGTGACGCGATGACTCATTATTGGGGTGGCCCAAAGTTGACTAATAATCCGTTGATTAATTTAAAAATTGTTGATACGAAGCTTGATGAGCATGACGGAAATCGTTCAAATGCACTGCGCGCTGTTCTGAAGATGGCCATTGAACGAGTTCGGCCGACTGGCGACAGAAAATACACCAGTGATTGGATTTTATACAATATTTTGGATCTAAAATTTGTACAGGGTGAAAAGGTACGTGAGGTGGCAAGACGGATTTCGATATCTGAAGCTGACCTTTATCGCAAACAGCGCGTTGCCCTGGAGAATATCACCCAAATCATCCTTGACATGGAAGCGGAATTAGAAGAATCGTTTAGCTGATTGTGAAGTTTTCATGCATAAGTGGGGGAGAAAACCGCTTTGCTTTGGCACAAATAGTGCATCGTAGACACCAATAGCTATCTAATAGATGGAGTATTATTGTGACTCAAGCAGAAACAACACGAAAATCAAAACAAAAAAGTGATTTAGAGAACCTGTCTAATGCCCAATCCCGGGATGATCAAAGCGAAAAAACCATTAAGTTTGCCCAAGACCTTCTGGGGGTTCTCTTGCTGGCTTTTGGCGCTGTGCTTTTATTGGCTGTATTAGGTCTGACCAAAGGCGGATTTATTACGCCCTTAGTCATGATTTTAAAACAAAGTTTTGGAATTGGGCGTTTTTTTGTGGCGTTCGCGGTTTTTGTTGCTGGCGGCTCGCTTTTGGTTTGGCGCAAAAATCAGCCTAAAAATGTGAAGGTTGGAAAACTGGTTTTGTTTGAGATGTCTTTCTTCGCATTCTTGGGTGTTTTATCTTGTTTCGTTGATATGGCAAAACCATTATCTGAAGCGGTAAGTGGTATTCGTGCTGGGAGTAGTTTAGGAGGCATCGTTGGCTTTGGTTTGTCCATTTTGCTGGTGAATGTAATTGGTCGCATTGCCACCGGTATTCTCTTTTTGGTGCTTAGTATTATTCTGTTCTTATTTGGGTCAGGCAAATTAGCCGGACTTGAACGCTGGGCAGCGCGTAAAGCCGGCATGGAAGTTCTCCCATCAAAACGCCATGCCCGCTTAAGTTCGGGATATGATGAGCCAGTGAAAGCGTTGCCTGAACCTATTGAAGAACAAGTAAAAGAGCCGGTTTTTGAAACCATTATACGCAGGGAAAGGCCCAAGAAACCAGAGCAAGATGCAACTGCTATTCGAAGCTTTGATTATTCAGGTTTTGTTCGAGAGAGGCAGACTGTTAGAAAAGCCAAGAGCCAGGTAAAGCTACCTGAACGGGAAGTAAATTTACCGCCATTATCGTTACTGGCAACAGAAAAGACTGTGAATGTCAATACTGCTACGATAAACATGAACGCTGGCTTGATCGAGCAAACACTGGCTGATTTTGATGTGCCAGCGAAGGTTGTTAGCTATCGAATAGGACCAACAATTACCCAGTATGCTGTTGAGCCAGGTTATTATGATGCATCAAACGATGAGAAATATAAGGTGAAGGTCTCGCAAATTTCATCACTCTCGCGAGATTTGGCTTTGGCATTGAAAGCAGAACGGCTGAGAATACAAGCGCCCGTGCCGGGAGAGTCTTTTGTTGGGATAGAGGTGCCAAACAATGAGCTTGGTGTTGTGCGGTTGAAACCGCTTTTGGAATCAGAGGCCTTTTTACGAGAAAAATCGCCCTTAACTCTTCCACTTGGGCGTGATGTTTCAGGCACACCGGTTATTTCGGATCTATCAAGCATGCCCCATCTCTTGATTGCGGGTGCGACAAATTCAGGTAAATCCATTTGTATCGCTGCGATTACCCTTAGTTTGGTAATGAATAACCATCCGAATGATTTGAAGTTGGTCATGATTGATCCAAAGAGGGTGGAACTTTCCCGATTTAATGGCTTACCACATCTGTTGGGTCAAGTTGAGACTAAGGCTGATCGCATTATGGCTGTTTTGCGTTGGGCAACAACCGAAATGGATTTTCGATACGAAAAATTGGAAAAGGTTCAGGCAAGAAATTTGGAAAGTTATAACAGACGTATGCGAAAAAGTGGCAGAGAAACGATGCCTCGCATTGTTATTATGATTGATGAATTGGCTGATCTTATGATTAGCCAGAAAGATGATACTGAAAAGGCTATAACCCGAATCGCACAAAAAGCACGTGCGGTGGGTATGCATTTGATTGTGGCTACCCAGCGACCAAGCACGGATGTTATTACAGGTTTAATTAAGGCTAATTTTCCAACGCGTATCTCGTTTAGTGTTGCCAGCATGATAGATTCGCGCGTGATTTTGGATTTTAATGGTGCGGAAAATCTATTGGGTAAGGGCGATATGCTTTTTATGCATGCACAGTCGGGTGTTCCAATGCGCGCGCAGTGCACTTATGTTGATGATAAAGAGATTCAGGGCGTTTTGGATTGGTGGTCTAAAAATTGTAATGTTGAGAAGCAAACCATACCAATCGATGAAATAGAACCACAAAAGACGGAGTCATCTAAAACCGAAATCTCAGCTACTGAAGAGGAAGAAGCGCCATGGGAAGCGATTGTGCTTGAAGAGGGTGAAAGAGATAGCGACGAGGCGATTATTCAAGACGCGATTGCCCTGGTGCGAAAGCAAAAGCGTGCAAGTGCGTCATTCTTACAGCGACAATTGCGCATAGGTTATCCGAAGGCGGCTTGGTTGATTGACCAACTTGAAGGCCGGGGAGTGATTGGTCCAGCTCAGGGGGGGGGTAGAGATCGTGAAATATTAGAAGAAAGTGACGATTTTGAATAATATGACTAAGTCAAACGGTGAGGAAAAAAGCTTTGATGATATTCTGAGGCAAGTCTTTAAGGGAGCGCTTGAAGCTGTCGCAAAAGTTTTTTTGAAGATGGGTTTAACAGCCAACGCGATAACCCTCATTGGTTTATTAGGAACAATTGCAGCCGCGGTATTAATTGCACTTGATAAACTGTTTTGGGGTGGCTTGCTTTTACTGCTTATGGCCCCTTTGGACGCTGTGGATGGAACCATGGCGCGATTGTCTGGTAAAAGCTCTTTATTCGGTGCTTTTTTTGATTCGTTCATTGACCGATACGATGAGCTTTTTATTTATGCTGGTCTTTTGTATTGGTTCTCTTTACGAGGAAACGTTGTTGGCGTTATGCTTTGCTTTGCTGCTGCCAGTGGTGCTGTGTTGGTTTCTTATGCGAGGGCGAGAGCTGAAGCCCTGGGATTTGAGGCCAAAATTGGTTTGATGACGCGTGTTGGACGGTCGATTGTGATGATTGTTGGACTGTTATTTGGTATTATTGTGGTTGCTCTTGTTATAATTGCTATCCTTGCACATTTGACGGCAATTATGCGAATGGTCACTGTTTGGAAACAAGCAAAATTCCGTGACCACGAGCCTAATTAGAAAGGACATATTATGGATCCACGCTTAGGTTTTACGATTTGGAAATTAGAAATTCGCTACTATGCTTTATTGGTCATTTTAGGCGCGTTAGTCGCAGGCGCGATTGCAGCCTGGCGTGCCAAGAAAAATGGCAGAGACCCCGAGACAATCATTGATATCATGCCATGGGTTTTGATTGGTGGCATTATTGGCGCGCGTTTATGGCATGTGTTTACGCCAGGTTATTTTGATGGAATCACTACTGCAGATTATTTCAGAGAGCCCTTGAAAATAATCGATATCCGAAAAGGAGGCCTGGGTATTCCCGGCGGTGTGATTGGTGGCGTACTGGCACTGTTGATTTACACTAAAGTCAATAAAATCAGCTTTATGGAGTGGGCGGATTATATCGCGCCTGGATTGCTTGTAGGCCAAGGTATTGGCCGTTGGGGTAATTTTATTAACCAGGAACTTTATGGCAAGCCGAGCAATTTGCCTTGGGCGATTGAAATCGATCCAAATTATCGCTACCCTGGTTTTGAGAACATTTCCCATTACCACCCATTATTCTTCTATGAATTTGTTCTAAATATCCTGGCAGCTATCGTTTTGATGTTAATTGACAGGTTTTTTAAGAAAAAACTCTATAAGGGTGATATTTTCCTGCTCTATCTTGTTGCTTATCCGTCAATTCGGTTTGGATTGGAATTTGTCCGCTTGGTGCCTTCATTGAGCAAAAGTGGTGTTAATATCAACCAAACGGTGATGTTGGTAGTGCTGATTTTAGCGATTGTCACCTTTATTTTGCGTCATACCATCCTGAAACCAAAATCCGTTGAAGATGCTATAGAGACGGAAAGCGATGAATCCCTCACCGAGACTGAGATGCTTGAAGAAGTCACCAAAGAAGAGCTTGAAGAAGAACTGGATGAAATTAATCAGTTGGATGCAGAGTTCTTTGATGATGTATCTCAGTTTGCTGAAAGTAGTAATCCGGGTTTCGTGAAAGATGATGCGATTAATTCTAAAGAAGAGCTCGAAGAAAACTGTAAAGAGGGTATAGCCAGTCTCGACGAAGCTTCGAAAGAAAGTCCTTCTGAGGATTGATAGCGATATTGCAGGTTTTACTTAGTGGTAAAATTTAGTCCAAGACTTTTATGACCCAACGCCGAAAATAAGGGTCAAAAATGGAGGTAAGAATGAACATTGATGAGCAAGTTAATTATCTGATGCGTGGTGCTGAATACGGCGATCAACAGGTCTTTGACGCAATGGCAGATGAACTTCGGGAACGCTTAGTGGAATCGGATAAAACCGGTGTGCCACTTCGGGTTTATTGTGGTTTCGATCCAACTTCCTCCGATTTACACCTTGGTCATACAGTTCCACTGCGTAAATTGGCGCAATTCCAGGAACTTGGCCATCAAGTTACCTTTGTGATTGGCACGTTTACAGCTTTGATCGGTGATCCATCCGATCGTGATAAGTCACGACCTTTGGTGACACTGGATGAAATTTTGGAAAACGCGCGCACTTACCAGGAACAGGCTTTTCGTGTTTTGGACCGTGAGAAAACCGAAGTGGTTTATAACGGGGATTGGTTAAATAACATTCCCTACCATGAAATTTTTAAGATTCTCACAAATTTCACTATTCAGCAAATGCTGAATCGCGAAGGTTTACATAAACGCTGGGAAGCCAATGAGCCGATTTATTTGCATGAAATGCTCTATCCCATTACACAAGGCTTTGACGCGCACCATTTGAACACGGATGTACAGATTGGTGGCACTGATCAGTTGTATAACGTGATAACCGCCTCTCGCAAAGTGATGCAAAGTTATGGACAACGCCCAAATATCGGCATTTTGATGCCTCTCTTGCCTGGCACTGATGGTGAGCAGAAAATGAGTAAATCCCTTGGGAATTATATTCCCATCAATACCACTGCAGAAGATATGTATGGCAAGGTAATGAGTATTCCGGACCATGTGATGGCACAGTATGCAAAACTGGTTACGAAATGGTCGGATCAGGAGCTTGACCTCTTCTTAGCCGCACTTGAAACTGGATCTGTTCACCCACGGGATGCCAAAATGCAATTAGCTTATGCTATTACATCTGCGTTTTATGATGATTCCTTGGCAGATGAAGCTGAAAAACGCTTCGTGACAACTTTTCAAAAGGGCGACATTCCTGATGAAATGCCAGAAATTCACTTAGAGGTGGGATCACATACCATTCTCGATGTATTGGTTGAGCAGGGTTTGGTTGGTAGTCGTAGTGAAGGCCGGCGTGTCATCTCACAACAAGGTGTCAAGTTTGATGGCGTGACTGTTGGTGATCCTACTGAGATCGTTAACGCTGCGGGTGTATTACAGGTTGGTAAACGCAAATTCGTGCGAATTATTATCTGATTTTAGTCACTTTCAGGCACGAAAAAAGCTTCCGCGATTTGATAAGCTAAAGGCAGATCGGAAGAGCACACGTCTGAACTCCAGTCACTCCGCGAAATCTCG
>CAZTEP010000038.1:0-8729 GCA_964612325.1 uncultured Anaerolineaceae bacterium | reverse complement strand
GGTAGTATTCGTATTGCTTTTGGCGCAGGGTGATTTCAGCGGGGAGACCTACATACAATTGTTATTGTTGGTGTCGCGCGGTGGGGACACCGGCGACATGGGGGCTACATGGGAGTTGGGAAAGCGAGGAGTTTGTCGCGGTAGTATTCGTATTGCTTTTGACGCAAGGCGATTTCAGCGGGAAGACCATCCTGGATGTCATGTACAATCGCTTCAAAGCGATTAAGTATATCAACGATTTTTTTCTGAACTTCAATGTTAGGAACAGATATTTTTGTTTTTCGAATATCATCATTATAAAGTCTTGTTATCGTTCCCCCACTTGATGGCTTCCAAATATCGGTCGAAAGAAGATATCGCAAGTAACGGTTTGTAATCAGTTCCTCATCATTTTCAATCCAAACTATATTGGAATCTTGAAAATATGCCGGTTTTCCGTCATAAACTACTGTTCTTCCAATTGTACCTGCAGCTGAAATAAGAATATCTCCTTTTTTGGGAAAAGGATAATTGGTTTTATATTCGTCAAACACTTTCCGTGAAATAAAAGCGTCAGCTTCTTTTCCAAATGTTCCTATCTTATAAAATGGGACATCACCGTCTGCTTTAGTTTGATTTTTGAAAATCCGTTTACACATCCTAACAGGCCCAACTTCGCCAAGCATGATATGGCGTACATTTCTTGTATCCATGTTATTAATAAGAAGCCTTTGCAGGTGTAGCCAGGATGCGGAGGATTCACGTGAGAAGTCGAGCAGGGTGTCGCGATAATGTTCATATTGTATAATTCGCGCTTCCAGCTCCGCTTCCAGCTCCGCTTCCAGCTCCGCTTTTAAAAGTGTAAACTTATCCAAAACCCGCACAACTTCTGCTTGTACAGGTAGTGGTGGGATAGGGATTCTGATTTTCTCTAAATCCTTTCCATAAACATGGGGAACCCCACCTCCTGTTTTTTTTGAAAAAATATAATCTTGTTTCGTCTTTAGAAAATAATATAAGTACTTTGGTAACAATTCCTTACCAGGCTCCACTGTAAAGGCATCAGAAACAAAAATCGGAATATCCCAATATGAGACAAATCCTGCATAAGCACCACTTCCCGCAACTACAATTGTTTCACCATCTCTGTTTGATTTGTCACAATAGTACGCTGGTATTTGTCCGCCAGCTAAGACAGGTATATCACCATCAGTTAAGCTTTTTCTGGTCGCCATAGTACCTCGACGGTAACCAGCAACTTCACTAAATGGCTTATACTCAACCCCATCAGGACAGTATTCATCAATCAGCTTTTTCAGTATCATTACCCCTCAATCTCGGCAATGATGGCGTCGATTTCTTCGCGCAGGCGGTTGACCCGCGCGGAGATTTGGCGAATTTCTTCATTCAGCGCCACGATATCCACCGGTTCAGTTAGGTCTTCTTTTTCTACATAATTAGAAACGCTCAGGTTATAGTCATCTTCTGCCACCTGGGCGTTGGGCACCAGCCGCGCCAGATAAGCCACATCCTGGCGATTTTCAAAAAGGGTCAGGACGCGCTGTATATTCTCTGGCGTGAGCTTGTTGTTGCGGGTGACCTTGATACATTCCTGGCTGGCATCAATAAACAAGGTGGCGTTATCGCGCTTGGATTTTTTGAGCACCATAATGGCTGTGGCAATGCTGGTGCCATAAAAAAGATTATCGGGCAGTTGAATGACGCAATCAATGAAATTGTTATCAATCAGATATTTGCGGATTTTCTTCTCCGCGCCACCGCGGTACAAAATGCCCGGAAAACAAACGATTGCGGCGGTGCCATTGGTGGCAAGCCAGCTAAGGCAGTGCATAATGAAGGCCATATCGGCTTTGCTTTTGGGAGCCAACACACCAGCCGGGGAGAAACGTGGGTCGTTGATTAAAACGGGGCTGTCCGCGCCAATCCACTTGGTGGAGTAGGGTGGATTGGAGACGATTGCTTCGAAGGGCTCAGCGCTTTCGTATTGGGGGGCGGTGAGGGTATCGCCATGGGCAATATGGAATTCGCTATAGCCAATATCGTGCAGGAACATATTGATGCGACACAGGCGGTTGATGGTGAGGTTGATTTCCTGCCCATAGAAGCCACTGCTAACGTTTTCGGAGCCCAGAATCTTGGCAAACTTGAGCAAGAGGCCACCCGAACCACAGGCAGGGTCGTAGACTTTATTGACGCGGTCTTTGCCAACAATAGTAAGACGCGCGATGAGTTCGGAGACTTCCTGAGGCGTAAAGAATTCGCCACCGCTTTTGCCGGCTGATGAGGCATACATGCCCAGAAGGTATTCGTATGCGTCACCGAAGGCGTCAATTTCGTTTTGGTGAACGCTGCCGAGATTGAGGTCACCAATGCTGTTGAGCAAATTAACCAGGCGTTGGTTGCGTTCTTTTACCGAGCCACCTAATTTGGCGCTATTGACATCGAGGTCATCGAAAAGGCCTTTGAAGTTTTCTTCGCTATCGGTGCCTTTGGTGGAGGCTTCAATGTTGCGAAAAACATTGCCTAAGGTGATGTTGAGGTCGGGGTCGTGAGGGGCTTTTTGGCGCATGTTCGAAAAGAGTTCACTGGGCAAAATGAAGAAACCTTTGGTTTTGACCATTTCAGCGCGTTGAGTTTCAGCCATTTCATCGCTGATGTTGGCATAATCGAAGTCGGTGTGACCAAAGGCGTGTTCGTTTTGATTGATGTAGTCGCGCAGGTTCTCGCTGATGTAGCGGTAAAAGAGCATGCCCAGGACATATTGCTTAAAGTCCCAGCCATCCACGGCACCTCGCAATTGGTTGGCAATTGCCCAGATGGTGCGGTGGAGTTCATCGCGTTGGTTGTTGTTTTGGTCGGTCATAGTCACCTCATGTGGGTAGGGTCATGTGTATTATAAGCCATGGTTGCTTTTGATTGCGTTTTTTGGGTTAAGAAGGAAATAGATTTCAGGGGTTGATATTATAAAAACTGATTTTGGATGAATAAATGTGATCAATAGAAACAATCCGACTAAAGTCTTAGGCAAGTTCAAACTCTGGCTTGAGGGCATTGTGTGGGATTGTCGTTATACTCGTATCATAAGCTAACAGGACTCTTTTTGTTAACTAAAAAAGGAAACTATACTCAAAAGAGGTGATTTAATGCAAAACAATACTATCGTGCACGTTCAAAGCGTTTACAAGGAACTTTCCAATGACGAAAAGACCTTTCCTATTCTTCACAACATCAATTTGAGCATTCGCCAGGGCGAATGGGTTTCGCTGGTGGGGCCGAGTGGCTCGGGCAAAACGACGCTTTTGGGCATTATGGCGGGCATTGACCGTCCTACAACCGGCAAGGTTTTTATGCATGGGCAGGAAATCAGCAGTATGCGCGAGGGGCAACTGGCGCGCTTTCGCAACGAGCAAATTGGCATTATCTTCCAGTCCTTTTTTCTCATCAGCAGTTTGACCGCGCTTGAAAACGTGGCTGTGCCCCTGTTCATCAGCAAAAACAAACGCCACGCTCTGGATAAAGCCGCGGATATGCTGGCGCAGGTGGGGCTTTCGCATCGGTTGAACAACCGCCCGCATCAACTTTCCGGTGGCGAACAGCAACGTGTGGCCATCGCGCGGGCTTTGGTGACCGAGCCGGCCATTCTCTATGCTGATGAGCCTACCGGCAACCTGGACAGCAGTTCCAGCCAGCAGTTGATGACGCTTTTGCATACTCTGCGAAAACGTCAAAATCTGAGTTTAATGGTGGTGACTCACGATAACACCGTCGCCGCGCATGGTGACCGCGTGTTGCATCTTTACGACGGCATGTTGGTCGATAATCCTGCCAAGGTTGCCACCACTCCCAACACCACAATAGCGCTGGCACCCATGCCCAACAGCGAAGCCAACGGGAGGCAATAAATGAAAGCGAACGGGTCTTATTTTTGGCAAATCGCGGCGCGTAACCTGAAGCATGGCGGTCAACGCGCGGTACTGGCTATTTTATGCATTCTTTTTGGGGTGATGTCATTGGTGGCCATGAATACTTTGGCAAACACGCTGCGTCCGGTTTTGCTCGTTCATGGGCGCGAAATTTTGGGTGGCGATTTTGGTGTGTATACCCAACAGGGTGCTGATTTTACTGAGGCTCATCGAGCAGGATTTGAAAAACTTCAGGCCGATGGGACAATTGAAAGCTTCACCATGATCGCGGGTTCGCGTGATGTGATTTTTAAGCCTGAAAATGATCCTGTGTGGCATTATGTGGGTAATGCTTTAGGTGTGGATACAAAGAGCTACCCTCTGGCAGGTAATTTTCTTGTCGAAGACAGTACTGTGAAAGAGCCTATCAAGCTTCTTGAACAGGATGAGGTCGTTTTAATTACGGCAGATATTGCTGAGAGTTTTGCTATCAAAACCGGCGACAAGCTTTTAATCAGTAATATCAACGTTGGTAAACCCCTGAAAGTCAGCGTGGCTGGTATTCTTATTGACACGCCTAACCATGAGGGTGACAAATTTTACTATTCATACGATATCGCTATGGCACTGGAGAATGGGGACCTGAATATAGAAACCACGATGGTAAATGTTAGTCAGGAAAACAAACAAGCCTTAATCGACTTTGCCGATGAAATCGATTGCTGGGTTTGGTCAGCGCATGGCTTAGACACTTCTCGCCAGGAGCGTGACAGCACCATGCGTCTTTTGCTCAATTCAGCCGGCGGACTGGGTTTGCTGGTGGGGGGCATCGGCGTGGCAAACACGATGATTGTGCTCATCAGTCGCCGACGCAAACAGATTGCCACCTGGAAACTATTAGGCTATGAAAACAAACATATCCGCACCATTTTTTTGCTTGAAGCACTGATGATGGGCGCGATTGGCTCGCTTATCGGCGCTGGATTGGGGGTCTTGCTTTCAAAGGGGCTCACCAAAATTTTTCTGGGAACCGCAACCTGGTTGGTTATATGGAAACCTGATTATATTTCCATGGTGATTGGCATTGGCGCGGGCATGGTTACCAGTTTGCTTTTCACCCTGTGGGCGATTTTGCGCGCCAGTAATGTGAGTCCTGCCAGCGTCGTCCGCGCGGAAGAACACAAAGATAAAAAAGGCTCGCTTTTCAAAGATCTTGTTCTGTTAACGCTTATCTTTGGGGTGTTCTTGGTGATGGTAACGCTCATTATCGGTTCTGTCATCGAGGGTCTTAAGTACATGGGCATCGCCGTTTTGGCGTTGGTTTTGGTATGTCTTTTCATCGCGGCTGCTGTTTGGTTCCTGACCGCGTTGATGCCCACCAAACGCTTCCCACAGCTTTTACTGGCACGCCAGCATTTGCGCCGTGGTGGCATCACGCCCATCATGGCAGGTGCCGCGCTTTTTGTGGGCGTGATGACCATCTTCTTTGCCGCATTGGCGATGGCAAGTTCTCAAGGAATTAGCGTTGACATTAACGAGGTTTGGGATGGACCCAACGCGGTCATTTTGGCACCTTATTCCCAGGAAGCTACCGTGCGCGAAGCTGTCGCTAAACTCGCGCCTATTGAGGCAGATATGGGTTACCGGGCTACGCTGAAGTCGGTTGAAAGCGAATATGATCATCTGGTCGATCGCGTTATCTTTGGTCGGGAAAACAGAATGGGATTTTCTCTGGAAGAACCCATCTCTGACGATGATTTCAGAAATTCGACGGGTGCCTGGGTTATGAACGAAGCAGCTTACATGTCACTCGAAGATGTCACCGCGTTTAAAGCGATGATGGCAACTGAAAAAGCAGGACTGAGTAAAGACCTAATTGTTGCATTTGCTGATGGCAAGATGGTTGAAATTCCTTTCGCTGGTGAGTATATGCCTGCTGAAGATTTGCCTACCACCCTTAACTATTACCGTCCCATTTACATGCAGTCGGATGCACTTAAAGCAATTACTGAACCTGACCAGTTGCAATACTATCTCAAACTTAGTCCTGAAGCGCTTGAGAATATGTCGCAGACACTCAAAGGACTGGATGAGCAAGCCGTGGTGATTAATATCATTGACTGGTTAGGGCGTAACATTCAGAAAGAGAAAAACTTTTTTATTCTTGGCGTGGCAATGGCTACATTGGCTTTTTCGGCGGGTTTTGTGCTGATTGCCAACTCGGTGAGCCTTTCCATTCTCAATCGCCGCTATGAAATCGGCGTGCTTAAGTGTGTAGGCTATTCTCAGGGTAAAATAATGTTAAGTCTGGTTTTGGAGTACTTTATGGTTGGTTTCACTGCTTTTGTAGCGGGGCTGGTGGCGACGGAAACTTTATTGTTTATCGTGCGACGGTCAAACGATTTTGCCATGCAGTTCCTAAAACTGCCGCCTTCCGCGATTGGCATCACCGCGCTGATGACGATGGGTATCACCGCGCTGGCGGTCATCCTGGTGGCATGGAAACCGATTCAGGTTTCGCCGACCATCGTCCTGGCTGACCGGGAATAAAGTAAGTTATCAACCGGGCGCGTCGTCAAACGCGCCCTGAGAAGTGGTTTTATGAAAGCACAAAAGAGAAAGAAAATTCCGTTTTTACGCAGTATCCGCGGTAAGATGGCTACCAGCTTTACGCTGGTAATCGTCTTTATCATCGTCATGGTTTTGGGCTTTGTGGCGATTATCCTGGTGATGAGAAGTGGCAATCGACTGGGCACTACGGGTTATGTAAATGATGTGGTGAGCGCTTTGCGCATCCAAAGTTACTATTACCGGGGTGAGAACAGCTATTCCACGGAAGTTCTACAGAAGATGGTCAAAGACATCAGCCAGCAGGGTTACATAATAATGCCAACAGGCAGCTGGATAAACACAGACAAGGCCAGGCTGGTGCATGGCACAGAATTTTTTGTGATTGATAAAAATAAAATGGTTGTGGCCAGCACCACGCAAACGCCGGGTTATATTGTGGGCGAAGCTTATAAACCGCGTGAGGACAGTGAATACGAAGGGTCGAATATCGATTTTTTGCTTGATATGGACCGCTTATCAGAACAGGTAAGCTGGACACGTCCCAATGGAGGCATCGAAATTCTTGTTCCCCTGGGTGGGTATCGTGATGAGATAGACTATCCAGTATGGGAGCTAAGTCATATTGTCGGTTTTACGGTTGAACCCGCGCCGCCATTTTCGATTGTGCCGTTCCTGCAATATCTGCCCTTTGTGCTTATTGTTGTGGTTTTAATTATCGTTGTTATCACGCCATTGGGTGTGATTTTTGGCTTAATTGCCGGCAGGGGGCTTACCAAGCGCATCAGCAATTTAGCCGTTGCTTCGGAACAATTAGCTCAGGGCAATTTTGAGGCGATCCCGCTGGATAATAGCCGCGATGAAATCGGGCAGCTCAATCGCCAAATGCGCAACATGTCGCAGAATTTGCAAACGCTCATGCAAGGTCAGCAACAATTGGCTGCCATTGAAGAGCGCAATCGCCTGGCGCGCGAACTGCACGACACGGTAAAACAGCAGAACTTTGCCACGCAAATGCAAATCCGCGCCGCGCGTAATTTGGTGGATACCGATTCTGTTAGGGCAAGCGCGTGTCTGAGCGAGGCTGAGAACATTCTGCGCAATTCGCAAGAGGAATTGACCGTCATTATCAAACAGTTGCGTCCGGCTCAGCTTGAAGACCGTGGTCTGGCGGAAATTTTGCGTCAAACAATCCGCGACTGGTGTAACAGGAACCAGATACCGGTGCAGGTCAATATTAGCGGCGAACGGCGCATTCCGTTGGTGAAAGAACAAGCCTTGTTGCGTGTGGCACAGGAAGCATTAAGCAATGTCGCGCGCCATAGCAAGGCGGATATGGTGTGGTTTCGTTTGGATTATGGCAATCAGGAAGTGACCATGACGATTCAAGATAATGGCGTGGGCTTTAGCCGTAAATCGCGCGGTGGCATGGGTTTGCAAAACATGCAGGAGAGAGTTGAGAACCTGGGAGGCTGGTTTGGTAGCTCCAGCGCGCCAGGCCAGGGTACTCAAATTGTGGCAAAATTGCCCTTGACTGGGACAGGGCAGTAGGGTTCGTTTAAGTTTTTTGAAAAGAATAATGGGTGAAAAATGACAGAAAAAATCAGAATTCTCCTCGTTGATGATCACGCCGTGGTGCGATTGGGCTTAAAAAGCTTTTTTGCTACCACACCGGATATTGAAGTCGCAGGCGAAGCCTCTAATGGCTATGAAGCCATTCAGGTGGCCCAGGACCTTTTGCCGGATGTGATTTTAATGGATTTGCTCATGCCAGGTATGGACGGTGTTGAAGCCACTCGTCAAATCAAAGCGAAACTTCCCGGCATCGAAGTTATTGTGCTTACTTCCTATCATGAAGATGAAAATATTTTTCCCGCGATTCGCGCCGGGGCACTATCATATCTTTTAAAAGACATCGACCCAGATGAATTAAGCGATGCCATTCGCCTTGCCGCGCGCAAAGAAGCCGTGCTTAATCCGCAGGTGGCTTCGCGCCTGATGCAGGAAGTGCGCGGAGGACGGCGCGCCGATGACTATAACCCGCTCAACGACCTCACCGATCGCGAAATGGAAGTGTTGCAGGAAATTGCCAGCGGAAAGTCCAATGCTGAAATCGCCACTGCCTTGTTTATCAGTGAAAAGACGGTTAAGACACATATCACCAAGATACTGTCCAAACTCCACCTCAGCGACCGCACCCAGGCTGCCGTCCTTGCGTGGCAAAGTGGGGTTGTGAAAAAAGGGGATTGGAAAAGGTAA
>CAZTEP010000037.1:0-8847 GCA_964612325.1 uncultured Anaerolineaceae bacterium | reverse complement strand
TGAGCAATTCAAGCCGATGGATGTCAAGCGACAAAACCTTCTCACACAACTTGAGCTCAAACGCCAGTCTCTGCAACAGGACTATCAACATCTCGTAGCTGAACAAGAACGCCTCAATGAAAGTCTCGAACAGAGCAAAGCGCTTCAGAATCAGGTCAACACAATTACGCCCAAGATTAGCAAGCTTGAAGAGGAATTGCTCAGTACCGAAACATTACAGGAAGAAATCATTGAGCTTGACAGCCAAAAAAGAGCTTTGGAAAGCGAAAATAAAAACCTCCTTGAAGAGATGAATAAGCTTAAGAAACGTCAAGACACCATCCGCGAGACCAAAGACCCACAATGTCCCTTTTGCGAACAAGCGCTGAGCGCTGAGCATCGCCAAAACCTGGTTGATAAAATTCAGTCCGAAGGCAAAGAACTTGCCGACCGCTACCGCGATAATCAGAAAAAAATAAAGCAGTTAGGAAACAATTTAGAGACCAAAAACGCACTTTCAAGAAACCGCGGCAGCCAACAGAACGAATTGCAAAACCTGATACGAGACAGAGACAAACTGTCTCAGCAAATGACACAAATTGACAACCAAAGGCAAAACTTTGAGAATGAACGCGCGCCAAAAATGCGCTCCATTCAAACTGAGCTTGAAAACGAAAGCTTTTTGCCGGAATCACGTGCTGAAATTGAAACCATCAATGAAAAGCTCTCCGCCTTAGGCTATGATGCCGAAGCACATCGCGCCTTACGACAAGCCGAAATACAGCAACGAGAAGCCGAAAACGCGTTTCATAACCTTGTAAAAGCACGTAGCTCGGTTGAACAAATCAAAATCAGGGTATCTGAATTAGAAAAAGAGCTTGAATTAGATAGCAGCGAACTTGCTAAACAGGAAAAAGCTTTTCTCGACGCGGCAGCCCAACTCGCCACGGAAGAGGCAGGAATGCCTGATATTAGCCGTCTTAAACGCGATTACGCCGCAAAAAAAGAGGAAGAAGACAGACTGCAACGCGAATTTGGCGGTGCCAAACAGCTCTTACTTAATCTTGATACCCAACGCATTCGGCGCCAAGAATTAATTGAGAACAAAGAAACGTTTAATCTCAAATTGGCTCAATACAAAAGCCTTGAACGCGCGTTCGGCAAGGATGGCGTTCCCGCGATGCTTATTGAGCAGGCATTACCCGAATTAGAAGCTCAGGCCAACGATATTTTGCTTAAACTATCCGACAACACTATGAGCGTCAGTTTTAACACGCAACGCGAGTTAAAAACCAGAGCACATCTAAAAGAGACCCTGGATATCGTCATCAGTGATGGATCTTCAACGCGCGATTACGAAACTTTTTCGGGTGGCGAGGCTTTTCGGGTCAACTTTGCCATTCGCCTGGCTTTGTCGCGTGTGCTAAGCCAGCGCGCCGGCGCGAAACTTCAAACTCTGGTCATTGACGAAGGTTTCGGTAATCAGGATGCCCGTGGCCGACAATTGCTCATTGAAGCTATCAGCATGATTGAAAATGATTTTGAAAAGATTTTGGTCATTACCCATATTGATGAACTCAAAGATCAATTCCCCACGCGTATTGAAGTGGAGAAAGACGCAACTGGATCATCAAAATTTGAAATCGTGTCGTCTTATTAAGAGAGTTTGTTTGTGCTTTTTTGGTCTCTAATTTTGGCGAGACTTCAAACCCGGCAGTTTAATGCCTGTCAACGCCAAAGTTGACAGCAAAAACAAGACCCCATAAACCACCATCAGTACCGCATAACCGGCGTTGTCACCAATTGGCCCACCTATAAAGGCACCAATCGCTCCCGCGCCAGCACCGGCAATATTGGATATTCCCAACCATCGGCCGGCTTCATCTTTCGGCACCAATTGGGTGCCCAACGCCCAATTGGCAGAATAGAATATGCCCGAAGCGACACCAATCACCGCGGCACCAATGTAAACCACAAGCAAAGTATTCGAAAACACCACCACAATACAGGCAACGAAAGCCAGAATCCCGCTAATAAATAATAGTGGTTTGGGTCCTAACTTATCGGTTAACCACCCAGCCGTTGCCGCAGCCACTAAAAGGGACAAACCTATCACCATCATCAAAATAGCGGTAGGTTGCGCAGCTGTCTCGCTGGTTAAGGTAGGAAAACGCTCCTGCAAGAAGTAAAGCACAAATCCAGCCAAATTGCTCGCGCCAACCAAAAACGCGAGGCGGTTAATAACCCACCATGAAAATGATCGTCGGCCTTTTGTGTCTGTACCCAAACTAATCCGTGTTGAGGTAAGCACACCAATCACTACCGCGACAATCATCATGATCACGCCCATTCCAGCGCTTAGCCATTTGAAAAGTCTTAATTGCGAAAAACTTGTTTTGATAAGAGGCAAAGCGTGACGCGCGCCAAGTCCAAGCAAAATAATTACCGCTGTAAAAATAAGAGTCATTGCTAAAAGCCGCCATAAGCTGTCTTTGTCAAATGGTGTCGCAGAGCGTGGGATTGGTTCTTCACGAATAAAGAGTGTGATAACAGCACAAACAAGCTTAACCGCAATCAAAACCCAAATCACCCCCCAGATGTTTCCCCCACTCAACAGTTTGGCAATCGTAAAAGAAACAAAGATTACCGGTAAGGGCAATTCAAACAAGGCTTTTATTGATGAGACCTTTCCGTGTTGATTTAGTGGTACAAGGTCAGGAATTAATCCTTGCGCTGGACCAAAACCGAAGTTTGAGATGGCCATTAAGAAAACGATTGTGGCAAACAAAAGCGTGGTAGCCAATGAGCCTTCCAAATGATTCACGATTAAGCCCATGCCAATCAAAGCCAGTATTTCTAAAAACAAACTCACTATCATAAAAGGACGCCGACGTCCAAAACGACTGTGGCAACGATCAGAAAGCTGTGCTGCCACCGTATGAACCAAAAGACCCAACATAAGCGACACCAGGCGCAAGGTACCCAAAGCGCTGCCTTTGAGCTCAGCACTAAAAAAACGCTCAACCAAAATGGGTGTCAGTAGCGGTACAAGGGTGAGGGTTTGTACATTCAACGAGAAAAAATAAGCATTCAGCGTTATCGCGTCAATGCCGCGAAGGGGTTTTGAATTCATGTGGGGTTTACCTTATGGGTGTGATAAGTTTTGGCAAAAAGCCGGTGGTTCCTTGCCAGGGATAAATGATATGCGCTCTTGTACGTGTGGCACAATAAGTCGGTTCGTTGCCCTCAAAGCGGTTTTTACTTGAGTCAAAATGCAACACAGCCGTATCAGCCGCCAACCCTTCCCTTTCGAGGCGAGCTAAACAAGCCATCATCTCACGGCCACTGTGCCAATGCTCCGCGACCAATAAAAGAGGTTGTCTTTTTAAGAGATTTATCTCCGGAAACTGGCTAAAAAGGGGCAGTTCAATTGAAAAAGAGTTATGCGGATTGAGTTGATTGTCCATAGGGAAATTAACCGAGACTAAATAGAGTTGCTTTATCTGCATTGCCTCTGCAAGCATCGCGCCGGGAATGATTCCACCCTGGTTGACCATTAAGATGCAAGTGTAGGTCTTATTGAATTGTGGCACGAGATAGTCAATCAATCGCGCAAAATCTGACCAACTCAACATCTCTTGACGTTTCGACATCATCTCAAACCCTTTAGTCTCCAAAGTTACTCGCCATTATAGCAGGTCCGGCGGATTAGGTTCTACGCGCCAGTCACGCAAATTCAAATCTTGAAGCAAAACTGTCGGTTTTGGTCCACGCAAAACGATTTGCCAACGATACTCCCCGGCCAATTTTGCGTAATAGGCCGGCACCGGCCCGATAATATCCGTGAGCCGAAATGCCATGCGTGAAATGCGCTCATGGAGAGTTGCAGCCATCAGCCTCGCCTCATGCTCAGCTTTGGCTTCATTGCGATGCTGATAAAGCAAACGCGTAAGTTGTGCGAAAGGCGGATAGTGCAAAGCTTCGCGATACCCACGTTCTCGTTTATAAAAAGAAGCGTAATCATGGCGCGATGCAAGTTGGATAATTTCATTTTCAGGCTCATAACTTTGCATAATGACCCGACCGCCTAAAGGACTGCGTCCCGCTCGGCCAGCGACCTGGGTCAGCACCTGAAAAACACGTTCTCCAGCCCGATAGTCAGGCAAATGAAGCCCAAGCTCCGCCAAAATAATCCCCACCAGTGTCACTTTCGGAAAATCAAGACCTTTTGCCAGCATTTGAGTACCAATTAGAATGTCAGCCCGATGCGCGCTGAAGTGCGAGAGGATAAGGTCATGGTCACCTTTACCACGGGTGGTCTCCGCGTCCCAGCGCAAGATACGCGCGTGAGGAAAGTTGTTCTTTACGATATCTTCAAGTTGTTCAGTTCCCATTCCCAATTGACGAATTTTATCGCTGCCGCAAGAGGGACAAAGTTTCGGCATTCTCCGTAAATAGCCACAATGATGACAAATTAAACCTTGTCTGGAGCGATGGTAAGTTAGTGGAATATCATCACGCGGACACTTGGCCACATAGCCACATTGACGGCAAAAAACATAAGTGGCACTGCCTTTGCGGTTCAGAAAAAGGATTGCCTGTTGACCGGCATCAAGTGTTTGGCTAAGTGCCAGCCTTAAGGCACGCGAAAGCGCCTGGCGATTGCCAGCTTTGAGTTCTTCGCGCATATCCACGATATGAACCGGTGGTAAGGCAATTTCATCTTCCAGGTCTTGATTCGAGAGCTCTGATTGCCTATTTCGATGTTCTAAATGTGCTGGCACACGTCTGGGGAGCTGCAAAAGCTGCCAGTCCCCTTTTTCAGCTTTGTAATACTGGCTAACACGCGGCGTGGCACTGCCCAAGATAAGCCTTGCCTTAAAAATGCGCGTGTAAGCCTCAGCCGTTTCAACCGCGTGATAAAAAGGCAGTCGCTCGATTTCATCGTAAGAATCGTTGTCACATTCATCAATAACAATTAATCCCAAATCGCTCAAAGGCATAAAGAGCGCGCTGCGCGATCCAATAATGATTTTTAAATCACCCAAGCGCGCGCGTCGCCAGGTGTCATAGCGCTCACCCAAAGACAGTTTTGAATGATAAATGCCTACCTGATTCGGAAACCGCGCCATAAACCTGCGTACCGTTAAAGGAGTCATCGCGATTTCTGGCACCAAAACCAAGGCCTGTTTGCCTTTTTTTATGGTTTCTTCAACAGCGCGCATGTAAATTTCAGTTTTCCCTGAACTGGTCACCCCATGAAGCAAGAAAGGTTTCGCCTGAGCGTTACTGAGTTGAGGTGAGATTTGATTCCATACTGTTTGCTGGTCTTTGGTGAGAGTTGGCGCACTGCTTAGAGGAACTTCATAATCAATCAACGGATCTCGCCAGATTTCTGTTTCCTTAAAGTGGATTAATCCCATATCGGCCAAGAGCGTTAAATCAGTATAATTGGCACCTGTTTGGGCATAAATCCACGAAAAATCAATCGGCATTGGGTCAGCAGCCAGACATTCAAGTACTGCCATGCGGCGGGTGCGGGTTTGTTCTTCGCGCCCGAGGGTTTCAAACTCAAGCGAATTAACTGTTTCAACCGGCACAGAAAGCGCCGCGGTTCGCACCGTTTTACTGGTGACACGCGGGGGAGGCAAAACATTTTTGCTTTTTATCAACCCACGCGCGCGGAGGCCTGGCAATAATCGCCTCCAATCTGTTTTGGGAAAAGCGCGATTGAGTTGCGCGCCTCTCAACGCGCCTCTTTTTTCCAAAAGTGAAATGAACTTCTGATGGGATGGGGAAAGACCTTCTAAAACAGCCTCATCCTGAAAAGCAGACTCACGCAAGCTATATAAAACATCGGCACGTTGCGAAAGACCCACCGGAATCATCCGCCCAACACAGGCACCCAAAGGGGCCATTGTCGCAACTGAAAGCCAGTGTGCCAGCTCTAACTGTTGTGGGGTTAGCACAGGTTCATCCGACAGCAATGCGATGACCTCTTTCACTTCGGAGACTTCTGGCTCTTCCAAAGGCGCTAACACCACACCCTGGGCAATTCTTTCACCAAAAGGAACCAAGACCAAAGAACCAGGAAACAACTCGCCTTCCAATTCCCTGGGAACGCTGTATGAAAAACTTTTATCTATTTGGCTTATGTTGATACTAACATCAACGAAATAACTCACAATGACCTGCTTATGGCGTGATGACAAAAATATATTCGGCAGAAAACACAATATTCCGGTGTATATCTCCAGGAATATTGGTGCCTTTGACAAAGTATTGTTCAAAAATGGTCGCTAAAGTAGTTTGTCCGGTCAACCGGTCAAACTCATCAATAACAATAAAAGGATTCATGCGCGCGCCAGAAGCGCTGATGCGCTCCATGTCGATGCGTATCTGACTCCATCGTTCTGGTTCGATGATAATGGGATGATCTGCAAAAAGAATAAAGTTATCCGGCAACTCTTCAAGAATAACCTGAAACTGCTTTAAATTAAGGGTTTGGAAGAGGTTCGCGCGTTGTTCTTCAGGCAAATTCCAATCACTACTGATGGTTTGAGGTTGAAAAGGCACATCGGAGTTTTGAGTCCGGTAGCGAATAAAGTTGGATCCATCCGCCGGCATAGCATCCAGGGCTACATCCTTGCCAAATATCCCTGTTAGGATGAGTTTTACGTCCAGCGTTTGCTCATTGAATGTATGTCTGGCGCGCAAGTAATAGACGGTGATGTCATTTCCAAGAAGCTTTATCGTTTCGCTGTGAATACCCCGATCAAGAAGCTGAAACGCCATCATCGCCGAGAGATTATACTGACTGCCATTGTCACGTTTGTTGTTTTGAGTCAGATAATGATATCCCCAATCAACTGTAATATTATCGCCTATCTTCAAATCGATTAAACCCGACAATTTCGTTGGGATAGAAGTGGGTGTATAAGTTGCCGTCGCGCTGGGGATTAGCGTGGGTGTATCGGTGGGGGTAATGGTGAGCGTAGGCGTAACAGTCGGTGCTTCGGTTGGAGTAGCGCTTTGGGTGGGGGTAATGGTCCTTGTCGCTTGTTGGGTAGGGAAACCGGTTGGCCGCCCCACATAAACGGGTTCACAGGCACATAACAATAAACTCAGCACCATCACAATCAAAAAAAACATCGATAAAAGGCGTCTTTTAGACATTGTATTCTTCCTCACGCGAAATAACAGCCGAAACATAGCCGACAACAGAACTTTTATCATTACTCTCATACGATGAATCGCGGTAATCCATGATTCGTATTTTGTTCGCGCCAAGCATTTCGCTCAATAACAAAACGGTCGCGGTGGGGCCCAAACCACAGGCTTCTGTCTTTCTGTCGTAGTAAGCCTGATAGAGTTGATTAACATCGCCATTTTCAAGCGCGCTGATAAAAGCAGCATCCCGTTTTTTCGCCTCGCGCTGATGATGAAAATGCGAGAGGTCAGTTGAGGCAATCAACAGAACGTTTTCATCAGCAGAAAAGCGATTAATAAGCGCAAACAAAGAGTCTGCCAAAGCCACAGCCGTCACATAACTTTGATCAACCATCATAATGGGAATAAGTTCAAAATCATTTTCCAAAGTTATCTGCAAGAAAGGCAACTCTATCTCCAAAGCGTGTTCCTGGTCAAAGCGAACCAGTTTGAGGTTTCTCCGATTTTTTGTTAGTTCTTCATTGAGTAAAAGCAAACTTTCACGGTCCACACGCACTAAACCCAAAGGGGTCTGATACGCCTCGTGCCCACTGCTCAGAAGCGGATCTGTATAAGCCCGATGGGAGGGAGAGATGATAAGCACTTTTTGGTATTGACGACCGCGCAAAGCCTGGAAAGCGGCCGCGGCAGTCGCGCCCGAATAGCGATACCCCGCATGAGGCACAACTAAAGAGAGTAAAGTTTCAGCAGAAAGAAGCACCTCGGAGCCTGCGTAAAGGTTTAAATAGTTGCTTAGCTCTTCGCGCAGAATAGCTTCATTATCAGAATACCATATCCCAGCAATTGGAGAAGGTCGGATATCAAGTTCAGCAGCTGCCATAGTCTTATTTTAGCACGATAGGGCGTGCTTGGTAGGATTAATAAAAGGAATGTTATTTGCTTAGGGTTGCTCTTTAAGCCGCACCAACAAAAATCCCGCGGTGCCGGTCATTCCCAATTCTTTGCGAAGTTCATCATTGCTTAGCTCATAAAAAAGACCAATGCCCGGGCGGGTAGGGTCATAAAGCAATTCTTCCTGAATGATAAAACCCTCACCATGGTCAATATTGGTTACCGAATAAGCCGCGCCGTTTTCATCAACGCGAGTGACCACAATCATATGGTCAAAACCTTCATAAGCTGAAACACCCTTGAGCACAAAAAGATAGAGCCAATCACCAACACGCAAAGGGTTTTCAACAAAGTCATAGTTTTTCACATTTTCCCGAATGCGAATATAGTCGTAATCTTCAGGTGGAAAGTAAACGCGATTCAACGTTCGCATGCCATCACATTCCGGCATTTCTTCTTTACGCGGACACAACAGCCACATGTTTTTGACTGGCGTGTCTTCCGGCAAAAAACCACCATCGCGCATAATCGCCACCGTCAATGGACCACAAGCGTTACTGGGGTTTTCATAAGTACCGTCCAAAAAACCAATCCCTTTAACCACTTCAAGCGCCTCCTGGGGCGTGTCAGCAATATAGTTCAAACTTGCCTCATAAAGACGCAAAGCCGCGCGTTCAAAGTCCGTCATCGTGGGTGTTAAGGTTGAGGGTACCGCTGTCGGACTTGGCGTAACAGTCGGGGTTGAGGTTTGTGTGGAGGTTAAGGTCGGCTCAGGTGTATCGGTATAAATAGCAGTAGGTTCCATCG